>NZ_JBFPDP010000003.1:0-215361 GCF_040830845.1 Sivoneniella epilithica UHCC 1019 | reverse complement strand
TTCCTTCTTTTAGTTGACAGCTATGGCACAAGACCTATCCCTACAGTCAAAAATCATACTTACATTCAGCAATGCCGAAATTTGACCCTAGAATCATAAAATTAGTCAAAAGCTAGAGGCTTAAAGTTGAAGTGAGAATATCTGTAAAACGTTTTCCTTGGACATCCTTAGCGTTACTAACGGTTTGCTACGCGAGCTTCGGTTGGTATTTGGCAGGTTTGCCATCCCCCAAGCCTATGTTGCTAATCACGCAATGTTATCAAATGATTGGGGAAGTGATGCCTATTGAAGTAGAGATTCGGCAGGGATCAACTAGGAGTCAAACGCGATCGCCGTTTTTAGACCCTGCCAGCCTGGGATCATCTCAAATGCCCAATGGAAGCACAACCGTTAAACCACTTGGCGAAGCTCAGTCCACTAGCCTACCGATTCAGCCAGAAGAAGCCAAAGTTCCAACACCCCAGCCTACCAATATTTGTCGGCTTGCCCTTGAGCACAATTTATTCACCGCCACCTTAGCTATTAGTTGGATCATCATCTCTTCTATTGCGTTTATGGCTCCTTTAAAGAGTTTCAGTGCGTTTGTCACCCGTTGGTTCAACTCTGATACGGTGGCGTTTACCACAATTTTTTTATTTGCTGGATTGGCAGCCGTAGTGTTGTATTGGCTACATGTTTTCACCCAAATTCTGACAATTCTAGCCGCTGAGACCCTTGCTCGAATTGATCTGCAAACAAGAAGTGTGAATGGAATACAATCCTTCTGGCTATTAACAACCGTTTGTCTGATCGGCTTAGGATTTGGATGGATAATCAACACAATCTGGTAAGGCGACTCACAAGCTTTGCCCTATCGGTAGCACAAGAATAAGAAACACATCCCACCAAATTCCTAGATTGACCATAAAAAAGCAGCCTTGGCGGCTGCTGAATTTGTTAGTGCATGAGGTGAATGGTTCTACTGTAAGGGGTCACCTTGCTAAAACTGACCCGGTTACTGTTTTGGATACGCTTCACAAAATGAACGCTCTGATGAAAATGGACACTCTAATGATTGGCACATCTTTGAAACATGCTCGTTAAAAAGTTCGCAATACTAAATATACAAGCGTTTAACTGTACCTTCGTGCCCTGCGGTAGCTCAACTGTGGGGCAGTTTTATTTTAAACAGCACAGTTGACAAACAGGTGTCAGCATAGCGATCGCGCCTCTATTCTCTTTCTCGCCCCTACTTCAAAAGACGGAAAATAAACGGATAGCGGAATGACTCATTGGGAGCATTGAGACAATGCAAAATTGCCCAACCTGTTAAGCCCCAATGAATTAACCACCAAATGCCGCCAGCTAAGCCAAAGGTGATAAACGAAAGCGGGACTAGAATAATCCCATAAAGCCAAACATTGAAGTGAAAGTTAATAGCTTCCTTCGCATTGTCTTTCACTACAGGATCATCGGAGACACTTAAAATCGCGATCGGAATGAGAATTGAGATCAATGTAGCGCTGATAAAAATTGACCCGTGAGCCAATGAAGATAGAAGTTTGCGCTTGTCGGAATCAAAGGTGTTAGGAGTTTGCATAAGGAGCTTCACATCCACTTGGGCTTCACTACATTGATACTATACTGCGATCGCTCAAGCGCCGCGATCGCAAAAACCCAACCCCAATTAGCGAGGTTCCCGTAAAGTTGCTAAAGACTATTATTGAGACACTCTATTCAGAAACTCAATCGGTAACTTGTGCTGCATTTTACTTGAGTAATCGATAGATAAAAGGATAGCGATAGGGCTTGTTCGGTTCACTAATTGAGTGAACGATCGCCATAATTGGCAGCACAAGAGTTGCGATACCCAACAAGATTAAAAGTGGAATTCCAATGGCTATAAATATGAGCAAGAAGAAAATTGCTGCATAGATATAAAGATTAAAGTGAAAGTTAATGGATTCCTTGGCGTTATCTTTGATGACCGGATCGTCCGACATAAATAAAACCGCGATCGGAATCCCAATTGAAATGACCAAAGAGCTAAAGAAAATTGCTCCATGAGACAAAGCAGACAGCAGTTTACGACGTTGAGTCAGATCATCCATAGCGAATATTTAATCCATGTGCTGGGAACTGTGAAGGCAGCAAATCCATACTAGGCATTGGTTACCTATAATCTAGTCTAGCCGCATTGTGGTTGGGTTTTATCCTGTAGATTCTTGCCCTTGTAGCTCTGTTTAAGGTGCTGCTAGACTTGAGACTCTATCGGATCACTTCCGGTTTTCAAGGTTTACCTATCCGGCGAATAAATGTCCACTGAAATCCAGGCTGAATTGCAGACCCAAGTTGAGCGTCGGCGTAACTTTGCCATCATCTCTCATCCGGATGCTGGGAAAACCACGTTGACGGAAAAGTTGCTGCTGTATGGAGGTGCGATTCACCAAGCCGGAGCCGTCAAAGCTCGACGGGCGCAGCGTCATGCCACTTCAGATTGGATGGAAATGGAGCAGCAGCGCGGCATTTCGATTACGTCTACCGTGTTGCAGTTTGATTACAAAGGCTTCCAGATTAACCTGTTGGATACGCCCGGTCACCAAGATTTTAGTGAAGACACCTATCGTACTCTTGCGGCTGCGGATAATGCGGTGATGCTGATCGATGCGGCAAAGGGCTTAGAGCCACAGACTCGTAAGCTGTTTGAAGTTTGTCGGTTGCGGGGTTTGCCCATTTTTACGTTCGTAAACAAGCTCGATCGCCCTGGTAGAGAACCGCTGGAACTATTGGATGAAATTGAGCAAGAATTGGGTTTGGCGACCTACGCGGCAAATTGGCCCATTGGCATGGGCGATCGCTTCAAGGGGGTATTTGAGCGTAGCACCCAAAAAATTCACCTGTTTGAACGCAGCGCCCACGGTCAGCGAGAGGCAGTAGATACCATCATTGACTTTGGCGATCCCCGAATCGAGCAGTTGTTAGAACAGGATTTGTACTATCAATTCAAAGATGATTTGGAATTGCTAGAAGGCGTGGGTTCAGAACTGGATTTGGAAGAAGTCCATGAGGGCATGATGACTCCAGTCTTTTTTGGTAGTGCCATGACCAATTTTGGGGTCGAACCATTCCTCAATGCTTTTTTAGAGTACGCCCTCAAACCCACTCCCCATGTGAGCAATCAGGGCGAAATTGAGCCAACCTATCCCGAATTTTCAGGGTTTATCTTCAAACTTCAGGCAAACATGGACCCAAAGCACCGCGATCGCGTTGCCTTTGTGCGAGTCTGCTCTGGCAAGTTTGAAAAAGATATGACTGTCAATCATGCGCGGACTGGAAAACTCGTGCGGCTGTCCCGTCCCCAAAAATTATTCGCTCAAGATCGAGAAGTGATTGAAACTGCCTATCCCGGCGATGTGATTGGCTTAAATAATCCTGGCGTATTTGCGATCGGCGATACGATTTACGTCGGTCAAAAGCTGGAGTACGAAGGCATTCCTTCCTTTTCACCGGAACTGTTTGCCTACCTGAAAAATCCCAACCCCTCTAAATTTAAGCAATTTCAAAAAGGGGTGCAGGAATTGCGAGAAGAAGGTGCCGTGCAAATTATGCATTCCGCTGATGAGTCAAAACGGGAACCGATTTTGGCAGCCGTCGGGCAGTTGCAGTTTGAAGTGGTGCAGTTTCGGATGCAAAGTGAATATGGCGTGGAAACCACTTTGGAACTGTTGCCCTATTCTGTGGCGCGCTGGGTCGTGGGTGGCTGGGAAGCCCTGGAAAAAGCAGGACGGCTGTTTAATACGGTGGCAGTGAAAGATAGCTGGAATCGCCCAGTGTTACTGTTTCGCAATGAATGGAACGTCGGGCAAGTGGAAGCGGATCACCCGGAGTTACAACTAAACGCGATCGCCCCCGTAGTTTCTGGGAGAGAACCCGCTTCATTGTAGAGGTATCCTTAAAAGGTTCCAAGTGGGAGTCCCCCCTAATGACTTCTTCTCAGTCGTCTACCAACTCTGCTGCGCTAACCGATTTGGAAGCGGGATTAGCCGCCTTCAAACAAGAAGACTATTCCACAGCGGCGCTGCTGCTAGAAAATTCCCTGGCAATTTCTGCTGATCAGCCCTTGGTTGCACGGGCGCAAATGGCATTAGCGATCGCCTATGAGCGATTGGGCGAAACCGATCAAGCGGCTCAAGTCTGTCAACAGTTACAAAACAGTTCTAATGAGCAGGTGCAAACTTGGGCAACGCGCACCCTAGTTACCTTGATCAAGCGTCATCCCCACCTGGCATCCTTAACCCCTATTCCTAGCGCCGTAGAAGAGCCAAGGGTTGTAGATTTAGACATTTTAGACTCCTCAATGGATCGCAGTGGCTTTGTGCCATTATCATCGCCAACGTCTGCTAACCCAGCGGCTACAGTATCTAGCCAAACCGGGTTCATTCCAATTGATCCTGCATCCGAAGATTCTGACGAGGAGTCTGCTTCTGCCTCCGTCCCCGTCGGTTCAGTGTCTACTTCACTTCCGCCAATTTCGGCATCGACTGGAGCGCCTGTTGAACAAAGCGTTAATCTTTATCAACCCACTTGGCGCAATGCGGGACGGGCAAAAAACTGGAAGCCTTTAGGAAAAGTAAAACGGCTCCAGTTAGCGGCTGTTCAAATTGTGACTGCGATCGCGCTCTTTGTCGGCATTCAGCAGATGCTCTACTGGAGCGCTGATTCCTATGAAACGATGTGGGTTAGGCTGTTGCCACGCCTAGGCTTTAGCGTTGTGCAATCGGGTTCGCCCAGATGGACAGCCTCTTTTACAGCGGTTTTGCTGCTAGTTATATTGGCAGGCTCCCGCTGGATTTTGGATGGGTTGCTGACAGTTCTCTACGGATTGCAGCCTTTAACATTGCCCAAGTTGGCAGGCTATAGCCCCGAAACTACCCAACTTCTGCCGCGCTTTTGCCGCCAACATGGGATCTCGTCGCCAGCCCTAGGAATTTTGCCGACCCAGACCCCAATCGCGTTTACCTATGGCTCAATGCCTGCGATCGCCCGAATTGTTGTTAGTCAAGGCTTGCTCGACCAACTCGCAGATGACGAAATAGCTGCCATTTATGCCAATGAGTTGGGGCATCTTGCCAATTGGGATGTGCCGCTGATGTCTATGGCAATCGTGATTTTGCAAATTCCCTACACGCTGTATCGAGTGGTTGCAGATTGGGGCAGCCAGAAGACCGCTGCTGTTTCACGCGCCTCTGCCTCGTTGATTGCAGCTTTTAGCTATGGACTGTATTGGCTGTTGCACTGGATTCCGCTCTGGCTATCCCGGCAGCGAGTTTATTGCAGCGATCTCGTGGCAACCGATCTGACAGGCAATCCTAACGGCTATACTCGCGCTCTGCTAAAAATCGCGATCGGCACGGCTAAAAGTGTGCAGCATCACCAGCAAACCAGCTATTTGCTGGAAGGGTTCGATCTGTTAATGCCCATGAATCACCGTGCCGCAGTCTCTTTAGGCAGCCTGCATTCTCATCTACCCATTGAGCCACTATTGCAGTGGGAATCTACCAATCCTTACCGACATTGGCTAGCGATTAATAGTTCTCATCCATCCACAGGCGATCGCCTGCAACTGCTCTCACTCTACGCTCGTCATTGGCAGCTTGATCCTGAATTAAATTGGCAATCGTCAACTCAAAAATCGCGCCGATCATTTTTAACGGGACACCAATGGCGCAGCTTGCTCCTGCAAGGGGCACCCTATTTTGGGATCATCTTAGGCGTGTTAAGTGCCTATCTGCTGTTCTTGATTGGTGGAATCGGTAAGCAGCTTAACTTAGAAGCCATTAGCTGGATGGCAGGCGATCGCACCCTGTTACGCGGTTTACCATTCGTCGGATTCTGCGTTGGCACGATCATCCGCATCAATCCCTTTTTCCCAGAGATTCGCCCTGCCTCGTTAAAAGCATCTGCGTCCCTCTCTTTAGCTAATGCGATCCAACAAGCTCCGATTTTGCCAATCAACAGCCAAATCATTCGTCTAGAGGGACGATTGCTGGGTCGCCCTGAGATTAATAATCACCTAAATCAAGACTTGCTTTTAGAAACCAGCACAGGAATGGTCAAACTCCATTGCACTTCGCGCTTTGGGTTTTTGGGCGATCTATTGCCTAAAGCTACCCGTCCGGCAGACTTGGTTAATCAAACTATTGTGGCAACGGGATGGCTACGACGCGGAACAACAGCTTGGCTGGATGTGGACACGTTGCGAAGTGCAAACGGACGTGTGAGCCAGAGCGCCCATCCAGTTTGGTCTACTGTAATAGGCGCGATCGCGGCGCTCTTGGGCATTTTGACAATTTTAAGCATTTAACTCTAAACGCTTAAAAAGGTTGTAAACACGTTCTCATTTACACCTTTCACTTTAAAGATTTGACTCGGTGTTCTAACCCTTACTCAACACCGAGTCTGTTGGAATACAAATCAAATTATCGCCCTGAGTGCAAATCATCCCCTTTTGACGCAGTTTGCCCATCAAACGGGTAACCGTGACGCGGGTAGAACCGATCGCGCTACCGATTTGAGCATGAGTCAGCGGAAAAGGCAAGCAGTAGCCATTTTCGGACGGCTCCCCAAACTCTTCAATCAGTAGAGTTAAGAAGCCCAACAGTCGATCGATGGTTCGTCGTTGTCCTAACGTGCTAAGCCAAAGCAACTTCCGTTGATGTTGATAGCGAAAAGCATCCAGCACCTCTCTGCGAAAGTGGGGCCAATTATCTAAATCATGCCAATACATCCATAAAACGGAGGTTTGGTCAACGTGAGCATAGCTTTGTAACGTAAACGGAGACTGCGCGACAATTTCAAAAGGCTGACCTGCCCCTACAAACCCTAGAAAGGCTTCCTCAGGAGTCACATTTACAGTGCGTGCGGCAATGCTAGTTGCATTCACTTGAGCGCTACCTACCAAACGCACTGCACCCCGCTGCACCAGATAGAGCAATCCGGGTCTTGCTGGAATTTTTTCATCCTTAGCAAACGATCGCACCCGATAATGTTCCTGCGACCAATCAATGATGCGCTGCCAGGTTAAAAATGGACGTGATGCCTCTGAGATATTGGAAGATACTGAGTACATAGGTGCGAGGCTGAAATGAACAGCAAAAGTTTAGAATTATTTTTTAACTAGCTCTAAATAGAGAAATGCTACTCTTTTGTTATCAGTGTAGCTTTACTCCTCTCTTGTAACCTTTTAGAACCCTAAAATGTGTGTTTCGGTAGACGCAAAGAAAAAATTGTCCAAGGAAAGTGGTTCAAATACTAAGGACAGATGATGAGCAAGTAGAACTGGGGTCTTGTCCAGAGCGATAAGCAGCAATAGATTATTCACTAGATTAGTACCGTAAAAACTAGCTGCTAATTAAGAGTAACCTTAGACGCAAGAAATTCGTATAGTTTAACGAGTGCTGTATTGCAAGTTACGCTGTGTTCACCCAAACAATTGTTGCAAATCATACTACAGGATGCTTTTCTATGCCAGGAAAATCTTTTGAAAAAATCATTTTCTGGTCTTAATCTTACTCATCTTTGTTTGCTAAAAAGTCGGTTGCAACACTCAAAAAGCTGGCTGAGACCCATTCAAAAAAAGGCTCAGCTAGTTTATTTATCCGCCGTTTCTCATCAAATATGCGTCTCTGCAAATATGAGTGCTGCGATGGTGGCGAGAAGTTTGGCAGCAGAGCTATCTATGTATGTATCTGATCAGACTTCTTTTCAAATTCCTGCCGGGTTATCGCCGACCTTGCTAGATCACATTGATATTCAAGCAACCTCGTCTGGCTATCTAGAATTTAGCATAGACGATTGGGCGATCGCGCAATGGCTCACCTGCCTCACCCAACCGACTACACCACTTTTTGCTTTTGCAGATCTCCCTGCCTGCCCAGCCAAACGCTCACACCCAAGCCTATTTTCAATCCAACATGCTCATGCGCGCTGCTGCTCATTGATCCGTCTTGCCGCCCAGCAGCAAATAATTGGGCTGAACTGGCAGGAGCAACCTGCTCAATGGCAATGGGCACAGCCAGACTCGATTTCTTGGTTGACCCCAATTTCTGGATTACCCTCAGAGCAGCAGTTTTGGGTAAGTCATGCTTCAGAACGTCAATTAATAAATCAGTGCTTGACTGTATTCGATGAACTCCCCTGGCAAGGAGCTATTTTGCCCGAAAATACTCAAGATCTATCGTTGAAGCCGTCTCGAATTACAGCGCTTGCTCAAAATTTGGCTGGAGCATTTAGTACGATGCATCGCCACTGTCAGATTTGGGGCAGTCTGGCAACTGAAGGACGCGATCGCCAGACCGCTCACTTAGCCATGATTCTAGTGACTCAAAGATTGCTATGCGGACTTTTGACAGGACTGGGCGTTATTGCGCCTGACGAGTTGTAGAAAAACTGAAGCAACACTCTACCCTGTGCAGCATTTTCATAAAGTCTTTCTAAAGATTGTTAATTTCTATAGCTTTAGCATGATGCATTAAAAGCATTACCTAGTGGAGGATAGGAAGAGTGACTTACGGTTATCCGTACATGACAGATTCCTAATCTTTCTTTAAATATGTCGGTAAATACTTTTTTTGTAACAAACTTTTTCCTCTAGCAACACTTAGCAACATTGACCGGGGGAATTTATTACTTTGAGAGATTAGGCGAATTATTAATTAGGAGGTTTTCATGCGAATTGCACAAATAGCACCCCTTTGGGAGCAGGTTCCGCCAGTAACGTATGGTGGTACCGAGTTAGTTGTGAGCCTGCTCACTGAAGAACTAGTACGGCGTGGGCATGAAGTTACTCTTTTTGCCTCTGGCGATTCAACCACGACTGCCGAGCTAGAATCAATCCACCCGCAGGCACTACGGCTCGACCCAACTGTTAAGGAAGTGGGCATTTATGAAATGCTTCAGTTGAGTCAAGTGTATGAGCGGGCAAACGAGTTTGATATTATCCATTCCCATATGGGCTGTGCTGGACTACCTTACGCTAATTTGGTGAAGACACCGACGGTCTTTACGCTCCATGGCATTTTTACGCCTGATAATGAAAAAATGTTTGCTCATGCTCGTCGTCAGCCATTCATCAGTATTTCAGATTCGCAACGGGAACCTAGACTGAACTTGAACTGTGTGGCAACGGTTTACAACGGAGTGGATACTTCGGCTTATCGGTTTTATCCCGAACCTAGTAATCCCCCCTATTTAGCGTTTCTGGGGCGGATGTCACCCGAAAAGGGAACCCATTTAGCGATCGCGATCGCTAAATCTACAGGCTGGAACCTTAAAATTGCAGGCAAAATCGATCCGGTTGACGTAGAGTATTTTGAACAAGAGGTTAAACCGCACATTGACGGGACTCAAATCCAATTCTTGGGGGAAGCAAATCACGCTCAAAAAAATGTCCTTCTAGGCAATGCAGTAGCAACACTGTTTCCTATTACTTGGAGAGAACCATTCGGCTTAGTCATGGCTGAGTCAATGGCGGCAGGAACGCCTGTAATTGCGATGAATTTGGGATCTGCGTCTGAAGTCATTGCTCATGGCAAAACCGGATTTTTGTGCCAGACCATAGAAGAGTGCATCCAGGCGTTAAGCAAAATTACCACGATTGATCGGCAAGCATGTCGTCGGCATGTAGAAACTAATTTTAGCGCTCAGCGGATGGCGGATGGCTATGAGGCAGTTTATCAAAAAGTTTTGGCAGAGCGCTTTTCTCAGAATGGGCGCTCTTTAGTGAATGCTTTAAAGTAACTTAACATTAATAAAAAGCAGTGGACGGAATCGCTCACTGCTTTTTACTTAAAACCAACCCATTGTAGTTTTTGGATTAAGCTATTCTGCTGCGACTAGCTCAGGTGCTGCTGATTCGGACGCGATCGCAGCGGCTACTGGATAAACGCTAACCTTCTTGCGGGTTTTTCCTAGTCGCTCAAAAGTAACAACGCCTGCAATTAATGCAAACAAAGTGTCGTCACTGCCGATGCCTACGTTATTACCAGGATGGTGTTTAGTGCCCCGTTGACGCACTAAAATGTTGCCTGCTTTGACCACTTGACCGCCATAGCGTTTAACACCCAGACGTTGAGCGTTAGAATCGCGACCGTTCCGTGTACTGCCTGTCCCTTTCTTATGAGCCATACTTGCCTTCCTACTTTTTAAATGCTTAAACTGACGGATTGAGACATCTCAAAATTTTATTCAGCAGCTTGTGCTGCTTCAGCCTTCTCAAAATCGACATATTGAGTAGGAGTTTCAGCAACAGTGCTGGCGCTACCGAGCGATCGCCCGTCAATCGTAATACTGTCAATCATCAACCGAGTCAGTTCTTGACGGTGACCTTGCTTTTTACGAGTCTTCTTTTTGGGGCGCATCTTATAAACAATGATTTTGCGACCACGCGAGTGGCTTAAAACCGTGCCCTCAACCGTTGCCCCTTCAACAAAAGGCTGCCCAACATGAATATCGCTCTCGTTCTGAACGTAAAACACTTTATCAATACTAACCTTGCCATCGGGTTCAACGGCTAGCCGCTCTATGTCATAAAAGCGACCGGGTTCAACCCGAAATTGCTTGCCACCCGTTTCAATAATTGCGTAAACCATTAGTTTTGCCTCATGTGCGCCGTACAGGTAGCTAAAGAGCGATCGCACCCTTCAACTTTAGAGAGAACCTGATCCGAGCAAAAAATACAACAGTCCTCAATTGTCACGAATTGCGATCGTATCTGTCAAGCACATTTTGAGGAAACTGGGGCGAAAGAGCCGCTTCAAAAATATTTTAGTGATAGATACCTGAATTACTGACGTTTGGTAAATTTTCAGCCATGATCATTGATAGCTTTAATGATTAAGTTCTAACGATTTTTTAGTATTAAGCAGATAGCAATTGTTTTTGAAAGTGGAGGAAATCAGCGTGGGTTGGCGAATTCGAGCTATTCGTGGTGCAACAACGGTTACAGAGAATTCTATTGATGCGATTCGAGACGCAGTGCATGAACTGCTGAATGAGCTTGAGTCTCGCAACCAGTTAGACATGGAAGAAATTGTCAGCGTCACTTTTTCGGTGACTAAGGATTTGGATGCAATTTTTCCAGCAGCGATCGCCCGTGAACGTCCTCATTGGTCGCAGGTGCCTCTACTAGATGTGCAACAAATGCATGTAAAGGGTAGTCTGCCTCGATGCATCCGCTTTTTGATCCATTTCAATACCCCGAACCCCAACGTTGAAATCCATCACCCTTATCTGCGTCATGCCAAAAATCTCCGCCCCGACTGGACATTCGCCGAAGCTGCCCTCATATCCAAGTAAAGTGTATCGGTTGTTATCGCAAAGGTTTAGACAACTTGATTGAGGCGATCGAGAGTTTGGGTAAGAGCGACAAACGCTCTATTTCTAGTGATCTAATGCGGCTTTGTGAACATCTTCTCAAGATTCAATATTGGGAAGTTGAGCGAAAAGCTTGCTTTAGAGGTTGGAAATTAGAAGTGGTGACCTTCCGCTTACAAATTCAAGCCATCCTTAAAGACAGCCCTAGCCTCAAAATTATCTGCATGACACCTTTGCGATCGCCTATCAAAATGGTAGAAAGCTTTTTCTCACCGCTAGTGAACTGAATGCCGAGCTTATTCCTGAAGCATCAAAGTTTACTTTAGAGCAAACCCTGGACGAAGAATGGCTACCTTAGCACCCTCAATAGTTTGTCTGAACTTAAGTTTGTCTGAACTTAGGCTTTAGCGAGGCTTTATTAGAGCGCAAGAGGTTGTTTGTGAAATCAAAGTGGTCTGCGGTGGCTGATATTAAGCGATCGCCGCCGCTTGCCGCTAAAATGGAAGCCTAATTGTTGTGCAAGAAAGTTTCCATGACCGCATCGGCTCCCGCAAAAACGCAATATGAGGCAGTGATTGGGTTGGAAACTCACTGTCAACTCAACACGAATACCAAAATTTTCTCGCCTAGCTCAACCCGGTTTGGCGAACCACCCAATACATTGATCGACCCCGTGTGTATGGGTTTACCCGGAACATTGCCTGTTTTGAATCAGGCGGTATTAGAATCTTCCGTGAAGATGGGGCTTGCCTTAAATTGTCAAATTGCACCTTACAGCAAGTTCGATCGCAAACAGTATTTTTACCCCGACCTGCCGAAAAATTACCAAATTTCGCAATTTGATCTGCCGATCGCAGAACATGGCTTTTTGAACATTGAACTCTACGACAAAGAAACGGGAACCGTGACTCACAAACGCATTGGCGTAACCCGTTTGCACATGGAAGAAGACGCAGGCAAACTAGTCCATGGCGGCGGTGAAAGGCTTTCAGGGTCTACCTACTCGCTGGTGGACTACAACCGGGCAGGAGTGCCGCTGATGGAAATTGTCTCTGAGCCGGATATTCGCACGGGTCAAGAAGCGGCTGAGTATGCTCAAGAGATTCGCCGGATTGTGCGCTATTTGGGCGTTGGCGATGGCAATATGCAAGAAGGATCGCTGCGCTGTGACGTGAATATTTCGGTGCGTCCGGTGGGGCAACAAGCGTTTGGCACGAAGGTTGAGATCAAAAATATGAACTCCTTTAGTGCGATTCAGCGGGCGATCGAATACGAAATTGAGCGCCAGATTGCAGCGGTGGAAGCAGGCGAAGCACTGGTGCAAGAGACGCGCCTCTGGGAAGAAGGCTCTCAGCGCACGATTAGTATGCGAAAGAAGGAAGGATCAAGCGACTACCGCTATTTCCCAGAACCCGATTTGGCACCGATTGAAGTCTCCGCTGCCCAACTCGCAGACTGGCGATCGCAACTTCCAGAACTGCCCGCCCAAAAACGTCAGCGGTATACTACCGATTTGGGCTTGTCTGCCTATGATGCCCGTGTGCTGACGAACGACCACGCGACGACGGAATACTTTGAAGCGGCGATCTCGGCGGGTGCTTCGGCAAAACTGGCGGCAAACTGGGTGATGGGCGACCTGAGCGCCTATTTAAATAACAATGCTAACCTCAGCATCAGTGATTTGCCCTTGAAGCCAGAAAGTTTAGCAGAACTGATTGGACTCATTGAAGATCGCACCATCAGCAATGCGGCTGCCAAAACTATTTTGCAAGAACTATTGACTGAAGGCGGCTCTGCCAAAGCAATCGTGGCGCGGGATGGATTAGGGCAAATTTCGGACACAGGCGCGTTAGAAAGTGCGATCGAGGAAGTGTTGCTCGAAAACCCGAAAGAATTAGAACAATATCGCGGAGGCAAAACGAAGCTCCTGGGCTTTTTCGTTGGTCAAGTGATGAAAAAAACCGGAGGTCGTGCTGATCCTAAGTTGACTAATCAATTGGTCAGCAAAAAACTGAATAGTTAGCTAGAGGTTTCCCTACTAGGGTTTTCAGGCTAGCTGGCATCTTATTCAAATGGCTGATGTTCTAATTGTGAAGCACAAAGAGAGATTTCTTTACGAAAAAAACATCAACAGGGGGTGACACCCCCCACCCTTAAGGTGGCATACTGTGTTTAGTAGATGCACCCTGATGATAGGGAGAGACGCTTAGCGCCTCTCCCTTTTTTGTTGAAAGTTTGTTGAAGCCGCGATCGATCCTCTAATGTACATGTCACTCTTCAGCAGAATGCGGATTGTCTGAAATTGGGTGGCAAATTTATACTTTGAAGGCTAAAACAGATATAGTTTTCTTTCATCACTCAAAATTTATGCTGGAAGTCATTACCTTGGCGTTGGCAACCCCGATCGCAAAGATCATTTTAGATAAACTCTATGAAGGCATGGGGAGCAAGCTGGGCGAAAAGGTAGTGGGAGCGGCATCTGCACCGATTCAAAAGTTGGGACAAGCCGTATAGAATCGCTGCTTTAAGGGCAAACCAGGAACCGAGAAGATGCTAGCAGCAGCAGCTAAGGGTTCGGAGCCGGAACTAAAGCAAATCCAGGACTATCTGCTGAAGGAGATGGAAAATCCTGAATTTGTGGGCATGGTGCAGCCGATCGCCCAGGAAATCCATCAAGTGCTCGTGCAAATGGAGGATGTGAACGCTCGCAATTCAATGCAGGTGTTTGGCGGCGAGGGCTTCCAGAACAATGACCCTCAAGCACCCATCTTTCAGGGAGTTCATAACTCACCAATCAACATCAATTACAACTACGGCAATAAACCCATCGATTGACTAGAGTCGTCGGGAGGGGCACCGACAAAGTTAAGTACCCCACACAATCTTGACCAACGCGGTACGGATATTTTCGTTGGACGAGAGCAGGAATTAAGCGATCTGCACACGCTGTTGCAGGAAGAAAACGCTGTGGCAATTTCGGCAATCTCTGGCATGGGCGGCATTGGCAAAACCGAATTAGCCGTGCAGTATGCCTGGAAACATTTGGCGGAGAAAACCTATCCGGGTGGCGTGGTTTGGCTCAAGGCACGGGAAGACATCGCCCCGCAAATTGTGCTGTTTGCTCGATCTCTGCCGATGCCGCAGCCACCCGATGATTTTGAATTGGCAGCAAAGGTCGCGTTTTACTGGCGCAACTGGCAAGACGCGAAGACGCTGGTGATTCTGGATGATGTCCAGGATTACGGCGCTATCAAACCGCTGTTACCAGTAGACTCGCACTTCAAAATTTTGCTGACTACGCGGTTAACACCACAATCGCCTGTGCAAAATTTTGAAATTAAGGTGCTGTCGGAGGAGAACGCGATCTCGTTGCTGAGGGCGATCGTTCTTGATGGACGAATCGACCAGAATTTAGCAACCGCAAAGCAGATTTGTGAATGGCTGGGCTATTTGCCTCTAGGCTTGGAGCTAGTTGGGCGATATCTGGCGCGAAAACCAGACACGTCCTTGGCAACCCTGTGGCAACGCTTGCAGGATAAACGCCTAGACGCGAAGGCTCTGAAAGATGCTACTCCAGAAATGACTGCAACTCTGGGAGTGACCGCCGCCTTTGAATTGAGTTGGGACGTGTTGGACGAATCAGCGCAACGGTTGGCAGCATTGCTTAGTCTGTTTGCCCTGGCAGAAATTCCCTGGACGTTAGTAGAAGCGTGTTTGCCGGAAGACGATCCCGAAGCCTTAGAAGATCGACGGGATGAGTCGCTGCTAAACCTGCATCTGCTAGAACGAACCAGACAGGGCATGTACCAACTGCACCAACTCCTGCGCGAGTTTTTTGCGGCAAAGCGGGAGCAACGAGCAGACGTAGACCTGACGAAACAAACCCTTTGTCGAGTCATGGCAGCAGTGGCAGAGCCAATGCCAATAGTCACAACCCGTTCTCAAATTGAGCAATTTACAGCCGTCATTCCCCACCTCAAAGAGGCAACCACTACCCTACAGCCCTGGCTCACGGATGCTGATGTATTTAAGCTGGCTACTCGTATTGCCCAGTTTTATGAAGGACAGGTAGACTACTGCCAAGCACTGTTTTGGTATCAGCACTGTCGAGAAACGTCTGAAGATCGTTTAGGCAGTGATCATCCTGACGTGGCAATTACTCTGAATAATCTGGCAGGACTCTACCGAGTGCAGGGACGCTATAGCGAAGCAGAACCGTTGCACCTGAGATCGCTCGACATCGATCAATGCTGTTATGGAGATAATCATCCTGCAATTGCCACTGATCTCAATAATCTGGTACTCCTCTACACCTCCCAGGGACGCTACAGCGAAGCGGAATCCCTACACTTAAGATGTTTAGAAATTGAGAAACGAACTTTGGGAGAAAACCAGCCTCGATTTGCCATGGGACTTAATAGTCTGGCAGGAATCTACCGATCTCAGGGACGCTACAGCGAAGCAGAACCGTTGTGTCTGAGAGCGCTCTCCATCCAAGAATGGCAGTTAGGCACGGAGCATCCCGATGTTGCTCAAAGTCTCAATAATCTGGCAGCACTCTACGAATCTCAGGGACGCTATAGTGAAGCAGAACCACTATACCTGCGATCTCTCACTATCTATGAGCAGCAGTTTGGCAAAGAGCATCCCCATATCGCCAGCAGCCTCAACAATCTAGCAGGACTCTACCGAGTGCAGGGACGCTATAGTGAAGCGGAACCCTTGTGCCAGCGATCGCTCACCATCTATGAGCAGCAGTTGGGCGCAGAGCATCCCCATGTTGCCAGCAGCCTCAACAATTTGGCAAGCCTCTACGAATCCCAAGGACGCACCAGCGAAGCCGAACTCCTGTACCTGCGATCTTTCACCATTCTTGAACAGCAATTTGGCACAGAGCATCCCCATATTGCTAGCAGTCTCAATAATCTGGCAGAACTCTACCGATTGCAAGGACGTACCAGCGAAGCCGAACCGCTACGCTTAAGAGGTCTAGAGATTGAGAAAGAAACTTTGGGAGAGAATCATCCTCAATTTGCTTCTAGCCTCAATAATCTTGCACTTCTTTATGAATCCCAAGGACGCGCCAGCGAAGCCGAACCGCTGTATCTGCGATCACTCCAAGTTATGGAGCAGCAGTTAGGGGCAGACCATTCCGACACCGCAATCACTCTGAATAATTTGGCAGCGTTGTACAAGTTCCAAGGACGCTATAGTGAAGCAGAATCTTTGTATCAGCGATCGTTAGGAATCGTGGTTATAAACTTTGGTTTGAATCACCCCAAAACTCAGCACGTGCGGGTAAATCTTGCCATTCTTTATGACAGCATGGCGACTCAATTCAAACTGCAAGGACGCTTCGACAAAGCTGTGGAATATCTAGAAAAGGCGATCACGCTGCGCACGGCGGTCAAATGAAAGGGATGATGGGATGCTAGAGTGGCGGCTAGTAGAGGTAAAAGGTGACGTTGACCATGAACATTAAGGGGCGTTTGCAGGAAAAACGGGAAGAGGTTTTGGCAGTCGCCGCGAAGTATGGCGCTTATCATGTCCGGGTCTTTGGTTCGGTCGCACGGGGCGAGGCAGACTCAGAAAGTGATGTGGATTTCCTCGTGGAGATGGAGGCGGAACGTAGCTTATTTGACTTGGGTGGCTTGCTGATGGAATTACAAGATTTACTGGGTTGTCAGGTTGATATTGTCACCGAAAAAGGACTGTGACCCAGAATCCGCGAACGAGTTCTCAGCAAAGCTGTACCCCTGTGAGAGACGGCTGTGGAAGAATTGCCGAGTCTGAAGCAGTCAATAGAGACGATTGTGCGATCGCTTTAACATAGAATTTCCTGGGCTACCTGACGCAATTAGTGATTCAGGCGGGGCAAACGGCGCAGCGATCGCAGCATCCGCTGACGCAAGACCTGCTGCGGCAGATGCAGGAGAGAGTAGGGGAGTAGGGAGTGGGGCAAAGAGAACAATGGTATTGCTAATTTAACTTGCTTTGATCGCTGAGGATTCTGTGTGCCCCCAAACTTCAGGCAAAAGCGTCACCCACGAAATCGGAACAGAGACGACATCCAGCGTTTCTCCCTGCTCAAAAACTTCTACTACATAACCGGGTTCCGGCTGTTTTGCGCTAGCAGATAGGTGATCAACAATGACAGCGCGATCGCCCGCTTTTATCGCACTATCAGGAACATCCTGGTTCAAAACAACCCAATGAAACAAAGCATCAGTTGTCATTTGTTCTAACTCTCCTTCCCCGTATTGCTATTCCTTGATTTATCTGGATACAAAGTGACAAATCGAATCATGTCTGAGCCTTCGTCCTGCTGCCAGATTGTAATCACCTTGAACCGTTGACCGTTTAACCCCTCTCACTGAGCTTTGACCTTGAAGCGAGTTCCCTAATCAGTGACTATTACCTCTACCACCTCAGAGTCTGCCATCGCATTGAGTATAATCTCGCTTGAGCAGTTGCTAGTTTTCCTATGTATATCCAACACGCGCCAAAAATTCAGATTTATCATCTTCAGCTTGATAAACCAGAAGATAATGGGTTAGCTTCCGATGTGGCTCGGCTAATTTCTGCTTTTATCAAATAATGAGTCAGCCCAAACTACTAGACACTGTTGCTATCTTAAAAGACTTGCTAAGTGAGCCTTTGACGTTGGTAGAGTTAGCGATCGCGGCTGTGGACTATCTACCAAGTGGCTTAGTCAGAACCATACTATGGATTTATTCCGCTGGATTTATTCCGCGCAAAAGTGCTGCGATCGCTGGGTAGGGGGAACAGTACAGCATGTCAAAAATATCAGAATGTAAAGCTGCTTTACCAAATGTCTGTAAATATACTGTCTTCTCTAAGCCAGTTGGCATAACGCTTTGAGAGTTGGGTGCGGCAAATCATCCTTCTGAGGGAAGGGAGGTTTTGTAGAGCTTTAAAGAACTCTGCCTTTAACCATTGTTTGATAGGGTATCTGTGAGCTAATTTAGCGAAGACAGTGCAGTTGGGTTAACTTAGAGGAGAGTTCCATCATGACGTTTGATTGTATCGTTGTAGGAGCAGGACCAGCGGGTGCATCTGCCGCCTATCATTTAGCAAAACGTGGACGCTCAGTAATTTTGCTAGAAAAGCAGGCACTCCCTCGATATAAACCTTGTGCTGGTGGTGTATCTCCTGAAGTTGCCCAATGGTTTGATTTTGACTTTTCACCCGCGATCTCCTGCAAGGTTGAAAACCTGCGCTATACGTGGAAGTTAGATGATCCAGTAGAGGCGCATCTTGAAGCCACAGAGCCAATGTGGATGGTGCAGCGCGATGTTTTTGACTATTTTCTGGTGCAGCAGGCGCAGGCGCAAGGGGTGGAACTGCGAGATAACACGACCGCAACGGGCATTGAGTTTAAGGACGATCGTTGGCACGTCAATACAGCCAATGGCACGATTGAAGCTCGCTATTTGATTGCTGCCGATGGAGCCGCAGGTTCTATGCGTCAATGGTTAGGATTCAAACAGTCTCAGCAACGGACGGGAGTCATCCTAGAATCTCCTACGGCTGGACTCCAGCCGACTATTGCAAAGTTTGAATTCGGCATGGTTAAAAATGGCTATATTTCTAGCTTTCCGAAAGGCGATCGCTGCTCGATCGCAGGCGCAACGTTTCGGGGCAGTGAACCGTCGGATCTGCGGGCTGTAATGGCAAGTTATTCCCAGAAAATGGGTGTTAATCCGGCAGACTGTCAGCAGTTTGTGCAGCCTCTTTGCTTGTGGGATGGCAACCAAAAATTGCATACTCAAAATGCCTTGTTAGCAGGCGAGGCGGCTTGCATGGTCGATCCTTTGATTGCTGAAGGGGTGCGTCCGGCAATGTTTACCGGAGTCAAGGCGGCAGAGGCGATCGACCAAGCGCTATTTGGTAACTTAAATGCCTTAGAAAACTATACCCAACTGATTCACGATAAATGGGGGGCAGAAATGCTTTGGGCACAACGGATTGCCGGAGCGTTTTATCGGTTTCCGGGACTGAGCTATAAAAAAGGGATTAAGCGCCCTACCGCAACCACGGCATTTGGGCAAATCTTGTGTGGTCAACTGCGCTACTCAGATATTGCCAACAAAGCAATTAGCCGTTTGAGTGGGGGCTTGATTCCGGGTATGGGTTGAGCCTATTCCCAGTGCCAAAGTTTGAGGGTGCGATCGCCACTGGCGCTAATCAGAGTGTGGTCGTCGCGTCCAAAGATTACGGCAGTCACAGCCTCTGTATGCCCCAACAGAACGGGATTGGTTTTTTTGGAGGCAGGAGTCCAAATTTGAAGATTATCGCTGGCGATCGCCAAATTCTTACCATCGGCGCTCCATGCCAAACTATTGATGCGCCCCGATGCCTCCAGCATTCGTCCTTGGCGACGATTTTTCACATTCCATAGTTTGACGGTGCCATCCCAACTAGCGCTTGCCAAAGTATTGCCATCTGGACTAAACGCTAGACTAGAGATCTGATGGGTATGCCCTACTAAAGTGCGGATTTCTTCGCCAGTGTCAGTATTCCATAGCTTGATTGTCATGTCGCCGCTGCCGCTAGCAAGCAGGGTGCCATCGGGGCTAAATGCCAGCGCATCAATTCGGGCAGAATGTCCTAGCAAGCCATGACGCTTATGTCCCAACGCCATATCCCATAGGGTAATCGGATCGTAAAAACTGCTGCTAGCAAGGAGTTTCTCCACGGGCGACACCGCCAGGGCTAGCACGGTATCAGCATGTAAGGGCAACTTGGCTAACCGTCTGCCGCTGCCAATTTCCCAAAAGGTAATGGCTTTGTCAGCGCTGCCGCTAATCACCAGGTTTCCATCGGGGCTAATGACGATCGCGGGAATAATATCGAGATGACCAGTGAGGGTGCGGAGGGGGTGCAGCGTGTCGAGATCCCATAGCTTAATCGTGTTGCCGATCGCGCTTGCCAGAATGGGTTCCGTTGGGCTGAGAGCGATCGCATAAATTCTGCCCATCGCCTCAAAGGTATGCACACAGTGCCAGCTTGGGGTCGCTTTACGTCTTGACTTTGGCGGTTCTGGTGGCGCATTCAAAATTGTCGGATCAGTTTCTAGGGCAGGTGCCAACCCTGGAGAAACCAACCGGGGGCGAGGAGTGATTTGGAACGAGGGCTGCACTGGGGAGATTGGCAGCGGCGGTGATGCAGTGGACAGGGGATCTGCTGGATGGATGGATAGGGCGGAAGCTGGGACGGATGGAGAGACGGCAATTCGGGAAACATTCGCGAATTCCACGGGACTTCCTATGGGAATTACTCCCTCCAAGTCTTGCAACACCTCCATAGCGGAGTGATAGCGTCTGGGGAGGACAGGTTCTAGCAGTTTGTCCAAAACATATCCCAGCTTGTCGCTCACGGGATAGGTTAAACACCTCCGCCAAATCCAAGAATTCTCATGGAGATCGAACAGATCATAGGGCGAAAGCTTCGTCATTAAGTGAATGCACGTTACACCCAAGCTATATAAATCGCTGGCAAACACCGCTTTACCCCGCGCCTGTTCTGGTGCCACATATTCTGGGCTGCCGATCGTAGTTCCTGTTTGCAATGGCTCCAATCCTTTCAGCGATTTGGCGGCTCCAAAATCCACCAGCCCCAATCGCCCGATCGCTGCTTGCCCCATTTTTGCTTCGGAGGCTTGCCGCAGTTCAAACACCAAACGATTGGCATCAGCCACTAAATATTGGCGCTGTGCCAATGGCAATGTAGGATAGCGGACAAATTGAGCAGCCAATTGTTGGCAGTGAGTTTGCACCGCGATCGCCCACTCTTTGGGCGGTTGAGACAAGCTATAACTGAGCAACTCATGAAACCGGTAAGATGGGCTGATCACATTCCAAAACCCTTGATTAGCTTCAGTGGTCAGGGCTTGCTGCAACGTTGCCCAGTCGAGCTTTCCGGGTGGAGGGAGTGCCATACTGCCCTGCGGACTTGCCATACTAATGATATTGCCCGGTTTAATGTCACGATGAATCACATTGTGGGCGTGGATAAACTCCAGCACGGGTAATAAGCTCGTCAGCACTTCCCATATCTGTATCTCAACAAAAACTCCCTGCACTAGCAACTCGGCGAGGGTTTTGCCATAGATAAATTCTTGAATCAAATACTGCTGTCCGTCTTGGCGAAAGTAGGCAAACAGTTCTGGAATTTGGGGATGGTGCCCCAGTTCTTCCAACCGAACTGCCTCTTTCTCAAATAAAGCGGCGGCTTTCTTGAAATTGCGCGGATCTTGAGCAATGGGCAAAAACTGCTTGATCACACAGCGCGGCTTAGACGGCTTGTCTTCATCCACTGCCAAAAAAGTTCTGCCAAACCCACCTTGACCGATCGCCGCGATCGCCCGATAGCGATCCTTTAACCACAGCGTTGCTCCACAATTGCGGCAGGTTCTTGCACTATCAGAATTGCGCGGCTTTTGGCAATCAGGGTTGAGACAATAGGTCATGACTAAAGGGTAAACATATTTGCCGAATCATGGATATAAGACCTAACGTCAAAACAGTGGGTTTTGTTTATGTGTACAATGCTAGATCGTGATAACAATTTCCAATCAAATCTTTAGGCAAGTATTGTCACCATCGAACCCTGCTATCGAGAGAATTCTAAGCGCTTTATGCAATTTATTGACCAGTCTGAGATTCAGGTAAAAGCAGGGGATGGCGGCGATGGCATGGTTGCCTTCCGGCGAGAGAAGTATGTGCCGGCGGGAGGTCCTTCTGGCGGAACGGGCGGGCGGGGTGGCTCGGTGATTGTGAAAGCCGTAGAGAATCTGCAAACCCTGCTCGATCTTCGCTACAACCGTTTGTACAAAGCAGATGACGGCGTGCGGGGTGGACCGAATAAATGTACAGGGGCATCGGGGCGCGATCGCATCATTGAAGTTCCCTGCGGCACCATGATCTTTGATGCAGAAACCGAAGAACTGCTAGGAGACTTAGTAGAACTAGAGCAATCGGTATGTGTGGCAAAGGGCGGTAAAGGCGGTTTAGGCAACGCTTGTTTCTTAAGCAATCATAATCGCGCTCCTGAAATAGCCTTGCCTGGATTGCCCGGAGATGGTCGGATGCTGCGGCTAGAGTTGAAACTGCTGGCAGAAGTTGGGATTATTGGGTTGCCCAATGCCGGAAAATCCACTTTCATTTCAGCCGTATCCGCCGCCCGACCCAAAATTGCCGACTATCCCTTTACAACGCTAGTGCCCAATCTGGGCGTAGTCCGAAAACCCACTGGCGACGGCACTGTGTTTGCTGATATTCCGGGATTGATTGAAGGGGCACACCTGGGCGTGGGGCTAGGGTTTGACTTTTTGCGCCACATTGAACGCACCCGTCTATTGCTGCACCTGATTGATGGGACTAGCGAAGACCCGATCGCCAACTACACCACCATTCAAGCTGAACTCCATGCCTACGATCGCGGCTTAGCCGATCGCCCCCAAATCATCGCCCTCAGCAAACTAGATGCTGTGGATTCATCGACTGATATTGACGCGATCGCTGCCCAACTACATCAACTCAGCCACGCCCCCATTTTCAAAATTTCATCCGCCACCCGTCAAGGGTTGGATGGTGTGCTGAATCAAGTGTGGCAACAGTTAGACCAACTGACGAGTGTTGAATGACGTTCGCGTAGCGTCTCTGTAGAAGATAGGGCGAGTTTTGAGTGCGTAATTAGGCGTTGCTGAATGCAGATATGAATTGCCCTCATCCCCAACCCTTCTCCCCAGGGAGAAGGGTGCTAGAACTCTTGTTCCCTCTCCTGTGGGAGAGGGCTAGGGTGAGGGCTGCAAAAGGCTTAAGCACAAAATCATAGTTCTATTCAGCAACGCCCGTAATTACTCTTCCCCTTGCCCTAGCGGAAAGACTGCTGTCGCGCAGGTGGATTGATTGGGGATGCTTTCGATGATCAACTGTCCGTTGTAGAGCGTGAGGAGGCGATGGGCGATCGCGAGTCCAAGTCCTACGCCTTGCTGTTCATAATATTGTCGTTCAAACTGGATATAGGCACCGATATTCGCAATTTGTGCGCGGGTCATGCCACGCCCTTGATTGATGATGTCTACATGATAGGCAGTTTGATTATGATGGCTTGAAACGTGAATGGGGGTGCCTGGTTCTGAAAACTTGAGAGCGTTGTCAATCAGTTCTGTTATCACTTTTTCTACTTCAAAGTGAGGACAGGCAAGCATGGCATTATCTAGGTCTATCTGTAAATCGGCGATGCGATCGCGCTGTTGTGCCAGCCGTTTCGCAATTTCCGTAATCAAACTACTGGGTTCATGGGTTTCGCCTAGCGGTAAAGCGTGCGATCGCGTATCATCGCGCAGAAGCAGTTCTAGCTTGGCGTATAGCAAAAAGTTTTGGACGAGGCGATAGAGCTTTTTAGTACCCGATTGAATGGTTTGGGCAATTTCGAGAATTTCTGCGGGCGTGGCTTCATCGGCAATCCCACACAACAAATCTGCCGAGGTGAGAATGGCGGTTAGGGGTGTGCGAAACTCGTGGGGCAGAGAGAGCGAAATGCTGCTGCGAAGGTTATTCAACTGTTTTGCAGACTGAGATTGGAAGGCAGTATGTTTGGCAAGACGGGACGCGATCGCCGCCAACAATTCCTCAGTGGTGCAGGGCTTAACCAAATAATCATCGGCTCCTTGGGTCATTCCCTGGCGGACGCTTTCCTTGCTCGCATTGGCGGTTAGAAAAATGAATGGAATGGTTGCAGTCGTCAAGTTTTGCTGAAGGGTGTGCAGCACTTGATAGCCGTCCATCTCTGGCATTTGTATATCGCACAAAATCGCATCAGGAACTTGCTGCTCAGCCAGCATCACCCCAGCAGCGCCGTTGTTCGCCACGATCGCCTGAAACCCCTCAATTTCTAACAAATCTTTGAGGACTTCTCGCACCGATACATCGTCGTCAATCACCAAAATTGTTGTCATGAACCCAGTGTGCCCAATGTGAAAACCAGATAATCAGAACAGTTGATTTTTAAATTCTACTCACAACTTAATTTGAAGATAATAACCAAGAAAGTTGGGGACACTGTAAAGAGATACATTCTGGTTGCCAGTTCATTAGAAGCCACTGCTCGGTTGTGTAAGGCTTTTGGCGTTGCTGAATAGAAGTATGATTTTTGACTGTAGGGGGTTGACTGTAGGGGTAGGTCTTGTGCCTACCCGGAGGTCGATGAAGGGCAACCACAAGGGATTGCCCTTACGAATGTCATATTTTGATTCAGCAACGTTAGGCTTTTTGCCGATTGACTGCGGCTTTCCGTTCCTACAGTCTATGTATAGTGTGATGATTAATCGTTCACCCGTTTGAGCTATGACTGAATTTCCGCACTTCAAAGGTGATCCTGAGTCTGCGGCGATCGCCCACTATGTCTCTATCCTGCAAACTCAAAATGCTGACCTACGGTTAGAATTAGCGCAGTGTCGGCAAGAATTAGCGCATCTAAAAGCGGCTCGTTCCCCGATGACAGCGATCGCGGATCATCAGGACTGTGAAGCGAAGCATCAGCCAGTCTCCGCGACCCTAGATCACAGTGAAACATGGCTACGGATGGCGATCGACCTAAACCAGATTAGCCTATGGACGTGGGAGCGTGAGACTGGAAAAACAGAATGGAACGAGAATAATTATCGACTATTGGGCTATGAGCCAGGGGAAGTGGAACCGACCTATGAGCGGTGGCGCGATCGCGTACATCCAGAAGATCGAGCGCGAGTTGAAACTATGCCTGCACAAGCCATCCAAACTCGCTCTGTGCGCCAGATAGACTATCGGGTGATTCACCCCGATGGCAGTATTCACTGGATCGTTGACCGTGCCCGTTGGCGCTATGACTCAGCCGGACAACCCGTGCAACTGCTGGGAGTTGCCATTGATATTACTGCACGCAAAGCGATCGAAGAAGCCTTTGACGATCTCAATCGTCAGCTAGAGCGTCATCTGCAAGCCCAAACTCTGCAACTACAAGATTCAGAAGCTTGCCTCCATCAACAAGAACGAGAATTTCGCACTCTCGCCGAAAACTCACCCGATGGCATTTTTCGATTTGATCTAGAGTTTCGCTATGTGTATCTCAATCCCGCTGTTGAAAAGAACCTGGGACTCCCACAATCAGCCGTGTTAGGCAAAACTGATCGCGAATTAAACCTGCCAGCCGAGGTCGTAGCCCTTTGGGAGCAAACCCTAGAAACCGTAGTGCAAACCCGTAAACTCGTGACAATTGAATTTTCTATCCCCGCTGTGGGCGGCGAACAATGGTTTCAATCCCATACTATTCCTGAATTTGATCTCAATGGCACCTTAGTATCCATTTTGGTGATTGAGCGCAACATCACTACCCTAAAGCAGGTTGAGGCTGCCTTGCACCAGAGCGAGCAACGCTTTCAACGGCTAGTTGCCAATGTGCCTGGGATGATCTATCAATACAATCCCCATAGTGGGGAGGGTGGCAGTTTCCTCTATGTCAGTCATCAATCAGAAAGGCTATTTGGCATTCCGGCTAACGCAATTCAGCAAAGTGCAGAAGTGTTGCTGAGTCAATGCCACCCCGACGATTTTCCTGAGTTTGCGGCTTCGGTGCAAGCCGCTGCGATCGCCGGAGAACCTTGGCACTGGGAAGGACGATTTTTCAGTCAGACCGGAGATATTGTGTGGATTCAGGGTATGGCTCAGCCCGGACTCCAACCCAATGGCGAACTTTACTGGGATGGTATTTTGCTGGATGTGAGCGATCGCAAACGCAACGAAATCGAACACCTGCGCCTCGAAGCCGAACGAGAGCAGGCAGTAGAAGCGTTGCGCTATCAAGAAGAACAGCTAGGCGCTATTTTTGAGAATGCTCCCATCGCTATGTCTCTTGCCAACGTTCATGACTACCGGATTTTGCGAGGCAACCCGGCACACCAGACCCTATTGGGCTACAGCGACGAAGAAATTGCCCAGATGACATTCGTTGATTTTACCTACCCCGATGATATTTCAACCGACCTTGAGCAAGTCCAACAGTTGGTTGAGGGCAGCCATTCTCAGTTTCAAATAGAAAAGCGGTATGTCAAAAAGAATGGGGACATTGTTTGGGTCGATCTGACTGTTGCCCTAATTTGCGATCGCGATGGCAACCCCCGCTATAGCCTTGCCATGTTTCACGATATCACCGCTGCCAAACAGCATGAAGCAGAACGGCAACAAACTGAAATCGCCCTACGCCAAAGTGAAGAGCAGTTTCGCGCTTTTTTTGAAAACTCACCGATCGCGATCGGGCTTGCTACCTTGGATGATCATCGTATGGTTCGCAGCAACGCCAAATATCAAGAACTCCTCGGCTACAGCGACCCCGAACTTTGTCAGATGACCTTCATGGATCTGACTCATCCTGACGATATCAATGCCGACCTGATGCTGTTCTCTCAACTTTTAGAAGGCTCAATCTCACGCTTCCAAATGGAAAAGCGCTACCGTTGCAAAAATGGCGACTTTATCTGGGTCGATCTGACTGTTGCCCTAGTCTATGACACTCAGGGCAAGCCGTTATATAGCCTCTGTATGCCTCAAGATATCACTGAAGCCAAACGGTTAGATGGCGATCGCCGTCAAACTGAAGAAGCCCTGCGGCGAAGCCAAGCCAGCCTAGCAGAAGCTCAGCGCGTTGCCCATGTGGGAAGTTGGGAGGTTGATCTGATCACCCAGCGAGGCTCCTGGTCTGCGGAACTGTTTCGCCTGTTTGGGCTAGACCCCGATCAACCCAAACCCACGATAGAACAGACGATCCAATTTATTCACCCCGACGATCGCGCCCTATATTGCCAAATAATAGAACGGGCATTTGAGCAGGGTGAACCCTATGAAGTGGATCATCGCCTGATTCGTCCTGATGGCTCTGTTGCCTGGATGTCTAGTTTGGGGCAGGTAGAACGCAATGCTGCGGGGCAAGTGACCCAGCTGTTTGGGGTTGCTCTGGATATTACCGTGCGGAAACAAACCGAAGCCAATCTTCGGCGATCTCTGCAAGAAAAAGAAGTGCTGCTTAAGGAAGTGCATCATCGCGTGAAAAACAACCTGCAAATCGTGTCCAGTCTGCTACGAATGCAATCTCGCAAAGTAGACAATCTGCAAGCCTCCACCGTGCTGCAAGAGGCTCAAAATCGAGTGCAATCCATGGCATTGATTCATGAGCAACTTTATCAATCGTCCGACCTGACGCAAATTGACCTGAATGAGTACCTGCATACTCTGATCAACAATCTCTTCCGTTCCTATGGAATTAGCTATCAACAAGTGGCACTCAGCATTGCCACCAACGACACCTCTTTGAACCTCAATACCGCCATTTCCTGTGGCTTAATCATTAATGAACTCGTGTCCAATTCCTTAAAATATGCATTTCCCAACGAGCGATTTGGAGAAATCAAAATTCGCCTGACCTCTGTTTTAGAGCAGCCCTCGAACCGATGCCAGGTCACTCTGTTCGTGATGGATAACGGGGTCGGCATTCCTATCACAGTGGACTGGCAAAATTCCCCCTCTTTAGGGATGCGAATCGTGCGGAACTTAGTGCATCAAATTAAGGGAGAGATTATGCTTTTATCCCAAACGGGAACGGCGTTTCAGATTACGTTTGCGATCGCAAACTCGTAAAAGCAAACAAGGAAAGAAAGATTGCCATGCCACTTATTCCAACCTTTCTAACGAAACCAGGTTATCGATCGCAAGCAGAAGACACCAGCATTGATGCAGATGTGTTCTACTTCACCAGTTTGCGTCAAAAAGAGTTTGCGTGGCGCATAGAGCGATTCATCTCGTTCAACCGTTCAACTCGGCAACTTTGCCTTACTGCCGCCAACACTCAAACCCCCAATGTTCCAACCCGTTTAGAGTATGTCAAGCGTCGATTAGGGTTAGAGTGGAGCGATCGCATTGCGGATGTGGAGGGAGACATTGTGGTGGCAGATCCGATCACTTTTGCACGTAAGGTTATTGGCATTTTGGAACCGCTGAACATCGCCTACTACGTTGGGGGTTCTGTCGCCAGTTCCCTGCTAGGTGAAAACCGCTACACCGAAGATATTGACCTGATCATCGAGCTAAGCAAAATTAAGGCGAAACCCCTTCTGGAAGCGTTTCTCGCCGCTTCATTCTACATTAGCGAGATCGCGGTTGAGGATGCGGTTAACGGACGGTGTTCGTCTTTTAATATCTTGGATCACGAAACCCTAGAAAAGGCAGATTTATTCATTCTGCAAGAAACTGCATTTGCCAAAAGTAAAATGGCACGACGAATGCAACAGGAGCTACCGGATGGCAGCAACCTCTGGATTTCATCGCCAGAAGACATTGTGCTGCAAAAGCTAGTTTGGGGGCGCGGCAGTCAATCCGAAAAGCAGTGGCGGGATGTGTTGGGGGTGTTGAAGCTACAGGGCGATCGCCTGGACTTTGAATATCTTTGGCGATGGGGCGCGGAGTTAGATCTAACCCCATTACTCGATCGCGCGTTTCAAGAATCTGGGTTGTGAGGGTCACCTATTCTCATATCAACTCAAATAGAGGATGCAGCAGATCTGAGGTTGAAACCGTGACTGAGTAAAGCTTCTACAACTCAAAACTCAAAACTCACGTCTCAACTTAAACCATAGTCACGGGCATCTTTTATGTAAATTGGGCACTCTAAGAGCGATGTTTCGTTCTGTTCAAGTCATGAAAATTCAGACCACTGTGACTCTGGAGTGTGAAGAGTTTGAGCCAGTGTTGATCGAGCTTCTCAGCAAGGGGTTAAATCGACAAATTACACGAGAGGAGATAAAGACAATCAATCTTAACTACGGGCATGGAAAGCCAGCGCAACTGACTGCAACGCTTGAACTATTACCAGCACAGTAGCGTTTATCCTTGCAAAGGTTTAGGCTTAAAAAAGCCCCGACTCTGTGTCAGATAGGGGCTTGAGCGTTTCTAGATAAACTAGCCACGCGATCGCCCACCCATTGTTCCGCGACTAAGTAGATCGCGCGAATATCTTCAGGCAAATTTTCTTCTAGCCGCTGGTAGCCTTCTTGTAGGCGCACTCGCACTTCTGCCGCTGACATGCCTTCCCCTTCGGCTTGCAGGTAGGCAGAGATGCGGGTTTCGCTCCAGCCGAAGGTTTGCGCCATCAGCACGATTAACCGCAGCACGGGCGGAATTTGGTCTAACGCTTGCTCAATGTAGCACCAGAGCGGCGGTGGTGCTTCTTTAAGGCTGTAGTGAATAGTTTCCACGGCGGGAAGATCAGCCTGATTGATGCAGATTGCGGTAATGTTGAGCAGCCACGCTTGGAGCGTCAAAATCGGTTCGCCTGTGGCAGAGCGCAAATCTAAACCGCTGAGTTCATAAAAAATGTGTCGC
This sequence comes from Sivoneniella epilithica UHCC 1019, assembly GCF_040830845.1. Lineage (NCBI taxonomy): Bacteria > Bacillati > Cyanobacteriota > Cyanophyceae > Leptolyngbyales > Leptolyngbyaceae > Sivoneniella > Sivoneniella epilithica. Next base: position 185,575 of record NZ_JBFPDP010000003.1, on the reverse strand, counting down.
CAAGTGGTGGCAAATAGGTAATCGGCTTGCACGGGCGATCGCGCTGAGTGACGAATCAACGTGTAGACCATGGAACTATAGCGACAGAAAATTGCGGTAAAGTATTGCCCCGCATCGGAATGTCGTTGAAACAAGGTCAACAGTTCTTGGTCGCTATAGTGCGCCAGGGATTTGATTAAGGGATGATTGGCTTCAGGAAATGTAGGAATAGTCACCATACTGAACCACATGTGACGGCGAAATGTCCCCTACTATAAGCCCTTTTTGCAAAACAACAAAACTTTTTTGCACTATCCTAATCCAGTGCGAAGAATGCCGCGAATCGATGCCCAGTCGCCACTGCGAATACTGCGCGTCATGCCGGAAACATTGCAAACACAGGTCTGACAATCCGCATCGCGCAATATACATTTACCGACTGATTCGCCATTAAAGTTATAGCTATCCACCCGACGCGCCACCACGCACTGAGCCGGATCGGTAATCAGATGTTCGGGGTTAAACAAAAATTCATTCGTTTTAGGCTGATTTGCCGGAAACAAATCCCAACCATAGACCTGAGCCGCTTGCTCAATGAAGCCTTTAATCACGAGGCGATCGCTCAAGGTCAGCGTATTCGGGTCAGCCACAAAATCGGTGGCGGCTCCTGACACGACAATTCCACGTAGCTTGGTAATATTGCCCACTAGCCAATCTACAGTTTCGCGAAAGTGCGGCAGAGAAGGCTTAGTCAGCGTTACATGAATATACGCACCGCGATCGCTCTCATCAATGTTTTGAGCAATCTGCGCCGTCATGCCGGTCAGAGCATTGTAGCGGTGCTTGCCAAACAGGTTTTTGGGATCGCGAATGGCGTTGTGATAATCCGGGGTGCCATCAATGCTAACAAACCAGGTCACCGATCGCGGCATGGCTGGAAAAGGAATAGTGCCATTAGAAACCACCCAGACGACCGGAAACAGATTTGCCGCTGCCAAAATCAGAGGTTTCGCCAGCAGTGGCTCCCCGCCCACCAAGGTAATGTAGACAATGCCTTGCTGTTTCAGCTTTTTAAGCAGCGTCAAAATTTTGTCATCCTGCGATCGCCGCTCCGAGGCTGCCAGTTCTAAATAACCCTTAGCGCGATTGTGCTGATCCCATTCAGGAGGATAAACATAGCAATAATTACATCCCGCATTGCAGCGATCGGTAATCTCCACCGATGCCCCCAACCGCAACTGTGAATCTCCCGTCAGTTTCATTGAGGTATAGCGAAAAGCGCTTTGGCTGGCAACTTTTACCACTGCCAGCGATCGCTCAACTTTTTCCAAAACAGATAGCTGACGTTGGTAAGGAACAAAAAACCGCATGATCAGCCCATCTCCTAAGTCTTGATCAAATGTCTAAATCATTTTGCGTCCCATCATTAAACTACTTCAGTTTCATCCGACTCTCGCTCATGCCCTTAATTAGTCTCTGAAAGTCATATAACTTTACTTTTAAATCTTGACCAAAAACCGGATTTGTAGCGGTATGAACAACTTAGAAACCCACTTCAAGTAGGTTAGCTATTAGAAGTAGAGAAGTAACCTGATGTGCAACTAAAGTCATCCCACCCTACGGAAATCAAGCTATATCCCCCAGCCTCTTCTCCTGCCTTGAGAAAAGGGGAGCAAGAGTATTTCAAAGTCTCTCTCCAGAGCGGTAGAGGGATTTAGGGTGAGGGCTATTGAGAAAGCCGCACATTGCATGAAATCGGTTCACTATGGCGGTTCTCAACTCCTTACTTTTCATCAGTGCTCTGTCCCTAGTTTGAGGCGGTTTGGTTTTAGAGTCGCTAAGATGATCAAATATTCTATGCTCAAATTCTTCTTGTCCTAGCATCGCGCTTTAGATTGTTCAGGTAATTTTCGCTTTTACCGAGTTGAGATGCATATGTCCCCAGAGATGAAACCCTCCAATGCTTCTGCAAGGTTATCTTCCACTTTTGGGGAGGTGGAAGAACTAACAAATGTGTCTGAAGTTGAGTTAGTGGACTCTCTCTCAACCTTAGTGGAGGAAGATATTTCAGGAGCAGAGAGTCTCTCGGAATTAGATCTGACAAGTGAGCCAGAACTAGACCCTGACTTAACTGTAGAAAATCTATTAGCGGTGGATGAAGAGGAGATTGCTTCAGCCCGTCCGTCAGGTCATAGCAAGGTGTTGACCGATGATGCTGTGGGTGCGTTCTTCAAAGAGATGGCACGCTATCCCTTGTTGACGGCTGATGAAGAGTTGGAGCTTGCCCAACGCATTCAGTTTATGGCAGAGGTGGAAACCACGCGATCGCGCTTGCAGAACGACTCAGGACAGGTGCCCAGCAAAGCAACTCTTGCCCAAGAAATGCAGCTTACCGAGCGCCAACTCGATCACCAACTTCATCGCAGTCGGGTTGCCAAGCGTACTATGATTCGCTCCAATCTGCGCTTAGTGGTTTCCATTGCAAAACGTTATCTCAACCGGGGCGTTCCCTTTCTCGATTTGATCCAAGAAGGTGCCTTGGGTCTTAACCGCGCCACTGAAAAGTTTGATCCTGAAAAGGGCTATAAGTTTTCGACCTATGCCTACTGGTGGATTCGGCAAGGCATTACCCGGACGATCGCCAATGATTCCCGAATTATTCGCCTGCCAATTCACATTGTCGAAAAGCTCAATAAGTTGAAGGCAATCCAGCGCGACTTAAAACGTTCCTTAAATCGAAATCCGACTGAAGCAGAACTGGCGCAGGTGTTGGAGATCACCCCAGAGCAATTGCAAAACTTACATCAGGTACATCGGCGATCGCTCTCTCTCAACTATCGCATTGGAAAAGATGAAGATACCGAGCTAGTGGATTTGTTGGAAGATGCCGACACGCGATCGCCCGAATCGCAAATTAACGAAACCATGTTGCGTCAAGATATTTGGGACGTGCTAGGCAATGTCCTAACTGAGCGCGAAAAAGACATCATTTCCCTACGCTATGGCTTAAGCTCCAGCAAACCTTGCACCTTAGAAGAAGTAGGCGGCTTGTTTAACCTTTCACGAGAGCGAGTGCGTCAGATTCAAAGTAAGGCAATGCGGAAACTGCGTCGTCCTCAAGTGGCTGAAAAGCTGAAAGGCTGGCTGGGTTGAAAGGAAAGGGCGAAGGGTGAATGCCGAAGGGCAAATTTGTTCAGGACTCACAGGGCGACGGTAGTACAGACTATCAAAGGATTCACAAAAAGTTTGATGGCAGGCAGGGCAGAAATAGTGCTGAGAACCATTGGACTTTACTGTGACCGCACAGAGGGCATTCCATCGGCTAGTTTCCAGCTATTGAGCCTCTCTACTCCATCAACGCCACATCATAATTGACGCACTACCAAATAAAGCGTTAATTAGTAATCATCAATGATTGTTAACTTATTAATTCGATTGATTACAATTTCTGACCTGCAAGATTTTTTTGGGCTACATCTGGCATGATTTGAAAGATTCAGCGGTTCTGGTGAGGAGCAGTCACCAGAGGTAATGGGGAAAAGTCGGTGTAAGTCCGATGCTGTCCCGCAACTGTGATTAGAACTCCGTGTTCTTTAGCCAGAATGCCCACCGTTGAACTAGTTACTTTCATCTGCGAGGTTACAGAATGAGAACTCCAATGCAAGCTTCATGGCAGCAACGAACCACACGGTTTGCTTTGTCTACACCGGTTCAAGCAGGGCTTTATCTAGTTTTGTGGACATTGATTATTTGGCTAGTTTATTTCAGCACCTATCCTGCGGTACATAACACTGCACATTCTCTGAGACATCACACAGCAGGCGTGGGTTGTCATTGATGATTGGGCTTAACAATTGCAGGAATAGATGATGTCAAAATTTAGAACGTTTGTGCTGGTGGGCATTATTTGCATCATCGGTAGCTTGGGCTATGTCATTGCTGGCTTTTCGCAATCCCCCCAAGCCTCAGTTCGGTTGATCACTGAGCCGCCGATCGCTCAAATCATGCCGTCGCCTGTAACGCTCAAGTTTCAAGCGCTTAAATCGGATGGGCAACCCTTGCAAGATACTCAATTTCGCTTGCAAATTCTGACTCCCGCCCCCACGCCTTGGTTTACGACAGATTTTCCAATTGTGGAAGGAACAAGACTACTCGATATTCAAGGTGCAGCACCCACTGGAAAATTTCAGGTACAGCAAGCTCTGCCCATTCGAGGAACTTATCGATTGCAGGTCAATGTTACGCCAACGGTGGAGAATGCGTTTCCGCCAATTGAGCAGACTTTGACGCTAGCAGTTCCTGAGAATCCTGTGAAGTATCGCAATTTGCTGATTCTTTTAGGTGCATTGCTGGCGATCGGTTTTTTAGGTGGCTGGGTGATTGGCGATCGCCAATCTATTCGACCCGGCGAAATTGCGCCTCGTCGTGTTCAACTACTGTTGAGCGGCGTAACTGTACTAGCGATCGTGGTGCTTCTTTTTATTAACATCAGCGCTGAACTTGCAGATGCCCATGGAGAGATAACGCATGGAAACGAAACACCCCAATCTAGCAGTACACCCCAATCTAGCAGTACAGGCTTCGCTCAAGTGAAAGACTTCAAGCTTAAACTGAGTGGTGATCAGCAGGCAACCGTGGGTCAGCTTGCTACGCTACAGGCAAAATTGACCAATAGTCAGACTAATCAACCTATAGCTAATGCTGCTTTCACGATTACAGCAACCCAACTCGAAAACAACTGGATCGCTTTTTCTCACCAAGGAACAGCCGATGCTCAGGGACAACTCACTTGGCAGCAACAATTTTTTGACGGTGCGCCTCATCGAATTGAAGTAACAGCAAATCCTAAGAGTGCAAGTTCTCAAAACAACGGCTCATTTCAACTCCTCCGAGCAACACGAGAAATTGAGGTAGAAGGCGTTGCTCCCCCGCTATCAGTGCGCTTGATTAGCCTTTTCTATTGTATCAGCGCTTTAAGCGTGGGGTTAGCAACAGGTTTCTGGTTGAAACGGCGACAAGTGCCTCATTTGAAGGGAATTTAACCCGGTGACGCTCTATTTAGCCCACTGAGAATAGGGGTGTTTTGATAAGTTGGCGTTGTAATAGCGAGGATCATGGGAGACTTCTGTGCCAATCCACTCTGGTAAGGCGATCGCCTGATTTTCATCCGCAAGTTCCACCTCCGCCACAATCAAGCCCTGATTCTCTCCATCAAATTCATCAATTTCCCAGACTAATCCGCCCCATTCCACTCGATAGCGCATTTTTTCTATCAACGGGGGGGCACACAAGGTTTGCAATAATTCTTGAGCTTGATCCACTGGAATTGCATACTCATATTCCGCACGGGCAATTCCTGTTGTGGCACCTTTAATTGTTAGATATGCTTGTTTACCTGCGATTCGCACTCGCACTGTTTTGTTTGGAGAGCTAACCAGATATCCCTGACAATAAAACACTCCCTTTCCTAGCGATCGCCAGTCATCATTTTTGACCAAAAACTTTCGCTCAATTTCAGTTGGCATGAGAAATCACTCTGATAAACAGGACTAGCTTTCTATTAATAGCCTGCCGCAGCAAAATCAAGATTACTGGTATAAACCACTCGTTCAACGTGGCTTTCCCAAGTGCCATTGGGATAAAGCGTCACTAAGCGCAAACCGGGTTGTTCTTCATCCAGCGCAAATTTATCGCTATTTGGCTTAAATTGAATGCAGGTTGAAGGTGTGCCCAAGTAATGGACTTGGTTACGCTGACGACTAAAGTTTTGGTGAATGTGCCCAAACAAGACAAGCTTAACGTGAGGATGGCGATCGCAGACCTGAAAGAATTCATCAGCATTTCGTAGCCCAATGTCTTTCATCCAGTCGGAGCCGCTTAAAAAGGGAGGATGGTGAAAGGCAATTAGAGTCGGGACACCGTTCGATCTACTCAGTTCTTGATTCAGCCATTCCAAACTTTTGGGTGAGAGTTCACCATGAACGCAGCCCGGTACGCTGGAATCTAACAAAATAATCTTCCAGAAATCAGCGTAAAAGGACTTTTGAGGTGAAATGGGCGATCGTGTTAGCACCTGCGCCATTGTTTTTGGACAATCGTGGTTTCCCGGCACCCAATACGCTGGAATCTCCAAGGACGAGACGATCTCTTGCAGTACTTCATAGGATTCTGCTGTACTGTCCTGAGACAAATCACCCGTCAAAAGCAGTAGGTCGGGTTGTCGTGCTAAAGCCTTGACCCGCTCAATCACAGCTTGAAACGATGCCATGGTTCGCAGACCTAACAACTCTTTTTGAACATCGGCATACAAATGAGTGTCTGTAATTTGGGCAATTAGCAAAGATGAAGGGGAATTGACGGCGATCGCACTCATAAAAAAATCCAGTGTTGCAATCAAGAATTCAGCCTGTGAGAAAACACATTAGGCTGATAAAAATAGGGATAAAGACTCTACATACAGATTAGTATGGTTAGGGTTTTAGACCTGCGATCTACCGCAGTAAGCGGTATGATTTCGATCACACAGAAACCCCTTATAGAAGGGTGATGAATCCATGCAGCAAGAACCAATTATTGCAATCGATCAGGTGAATCACTATTTCGGCACAGGGCGACTCCGAAAGCAAATTTTGTTTGAGATCACGACGGAGATCCAACCCGGAGAAATTGTGATCATGATGGGTCCTTCTGGTTCTGGAAAAACTACTTTGTTGACGCTGATTGGGGCGTTGCGATCGACACAGGAAGGCAGTATGAAAGTATTGGGTCAAGAATTGAACGGTGCCCCAAATCGCCTGTTGGTGGCGTTACGGCGCAACATTGGTTATATTTTTCAAGCGCATAATCTGCTAGATTCTCTGACTGCCCGCCAAAACGTGCAGATGTCGATGGAGTTACATGAAAATTTATCTGAGCGAGAGCGGCGGCATGGAGCCGCAGAGATGTTAGAAGCGGTTGGGCTAGCCAATTGGAGTAACTACTACCCGCAAGAGTTATCGGGTGGGCAAAAGCAACGAGTGGCGATCGCCCGTGCCCTTGCCAGTCATCCCAAAATTGTTTTAGCTGATGAGCCAACCGCCGCGTTAGATAAACAATCGGGTCGGGATGTCGTAGAGATCATGCAAAAACTAGCAAAACAGCAAGGCTCATCCATTTTGTTAGTTACCCATGACAACCGGATTTTAGATGTAGCAGATCGCATTCTCTATATGGAAGACGGCTATCTATCGGCTTTGGAGACGGCTCCAGTGTAAACGCCCATTTTTTTAGGGTTTCAATAGTCTTAATAATGAGTCTCTTGGAGCATGGGTGGAGGCGCAGTATAGCCAGAAATAAAGAACTCTGCGCGAATTTTGTTAAACTCAATCAAATCTCCATCCTTGAGAAACTGCTGCTGTAACGGAACTAGCTTAGTATGATTAACCCAGGTGCCATTACTGCTGCCTAAATCCATCATGTAAAACCCCTCGTGCGGATGGTGCCCAATGACGGCATGGCAGCGAGAAATAGATTTTTCCAAAATGGCGATCGCACAATTACTGCTGCGCCCAATCAACCAACTGTTTGCCATTTCAGTGACTTGAGTTGAGCAAACATTAGTCAGGTTCGTCGTTAAAAAAGTAGTTCGTCCAGTTGTGACTGCTTGAATGTAATTAGAACTCACTTCACAGCGGCTGGGCGCATTCAAAATAGGTTCGATCAAGGTTGCAACCTGGCTAAGACTTTTCCCAAGTTCTTCAATGAGTGATTCTGAAATAGACGGATTTTGCTTGAGGAACAAGTGAGTACGTTGGTCAACTTGACCAAAAGATTTCAGATTCAACATGCTTACCTAATCTAGAAAACTTATGACAATACAACAAGCGCTTAAACCGAGTAGCTGAATCTAGACCCTTGATGCAACCTATCTGATGATTAAATATTTATCCGAATAGTTAAAAATGACAATGAATCTAACTTGGGGTCTAGCTAAGTGCGACCACGTAGACTAAACACTAACTTCACTGCCTGACGCAATGATCCACGGCAAACTTTTCTTAACCTTTATAGACTTTATAAGTATTGCAAATTTTATTTAAAGTTTTCTTAGCATTCATCCCTGGTTCTTGCCTACCATAAGGCGCGCTGTCCTTGACCAGAGCCTCCATTATTTTGATTGGACTCTGTTGAAGTAGGCAGCGGAGAAGGGTTGTCTGGGTTTAACGGTTGAGTCCCGATGGGAACTTCCGATGAATTGGCAGATTGCACACTAAATCCAGTATTAATCGTTTGGTAGTTTGGTCTGCTGGAATTAAAGCGATTTTCCCACCAGCCTTGAGAACTAGCGTATCGAATTCCGATCGCGGCTAGAATAAGACCAATCAATGCTAGAACCCACCAACCTGCTTGTTGGCGCTTCTTTTCCGTACTCATTGTTGACACTCCGGTGATGAGTTCCTATTGTCTGCGATCGCATTCAGTCTCCAGCCTAGATCGTTTGGATTTTATTTTCTATTGCAGAATCTCATCCTCTTGCCCCCAAAAGCCTTGATGCTTAAGCACCGTCAAGTCGCCTAATACCGCTACTTGACAAGACAGGCGACGATTTTTCTCTAAGGAATGAGGAGGCAAAGATAATCGTGCTTTTTCTCGCCAGCCCATTTCTGAAACCGCTCCTTCAATTTCAACAGCGCAGGTGCCACAGGTGCCAAGACCGTGACAGTTGACCGTATTAGCTGCACCGTTATACACGATCGCTCCATTTTTTAGCATAATTTGACGCAAATTTGCACCTGATTCACACTCAAACGTTTTACCCTGGGTTTTGATAGTTGGCATTGTGATGAACTCTGTTGTAGGTTTCCACTATTAGATTATCGTCTGGCAGACTTAGTTTCCTACAATAGAGGACGTTGCCAAAAACTTTACTGCTGCGCTGTCATGACTTCAGACCGCCGAATCTTGATTTACGACACCACTCTCCGCGACGGTGCACAACGGGAAGGACTTTCGTTATCCATTACCGATAAAATTCGGATTGCTCGTAGACTCGATCTCCTGGGTATTCCATTTATTGAAGGCGGTTGGCCCGGCGCAAATCCCAAAGATGTGCAATTTTTTTGGCAGATTCAAGAAGAACCCCTGACTCAAGCGGAACTGGTGGCGTTTTGCTCCACTCGTCGTCCTGGAGTGGCGGCTGCGGATGATGCCATGTTGCAACCTATTTTGGCAGCGGGAACTCGCTGGGTGACTATTTTTGGTAAATCCTGGGATTTACACGTCACAGAAGGCTTAAAAACTACGCTCGATGAGAACTTGGCGATGATTAGCGACACGATCGCCTATTTGCGTGCCCAAGGTCGCCGGGTGATTTATGATGCCGAACATTGGTTTGATGGCTATAAGCACAATCCAAGCTATGCGTTAGAAACCTTGAATAGCGCGATCGCGGCTGGCGCAGAATGGATCGTTTTTTGCGACACCAACGGCGGCACCTTGCCTCATGAAGTCTCCCAAATCGTTCAGGATGTCCTCCAACATTTCGACCACCCCTCACTCGTCACTCGTCACCCCTCACTCGTCACTCTCCAATTTGGCATCCACACCCACAATGATGCTGAAATGGCGGCAGCAAACGCGATCGCGGCAGTCATGCAAGGAGCCTGTATGGTTCAAGGCACGATCAACGGCTACGGCGAACGCTGCGGCAATGCTAATTTGTGTTCGGTCATTCCCAACCTGCAAACCAAACTAGGATTTTCTTGTATCGCCCCTGAGCAACTCGCGCAGTTAACCGACACCAGCCGATTTGTTAGCGAAGTGGTGAATCTGGCACCGGATGATCACGCGCCCTTTGTCGGGTTGTCTGCGTTTGCTCACAAGGGTGGCATTCACGTTAGTGCCGTGGAGCGCAACCCCCTAACCTATGAACACATGCAGCCAGAAGTGGTGGGAAATCGCCGCCGCATCGTCATTTCTGAGCAGTCTGGACTGAGTAATATCTTGGCAAAAGCCCGTAGCTTTGGAATTGAGCTAGAAAAACAAGACCCCACCTGTCGCCAAATTTTGCAGCGATTAAAAAATTTGGAAAGCGAGGGCTACCAGTTTGAAGCCGCCGAAGCCAGTTTTGAACTGCTGATGCGGGAAGCCTTGGGACAACGCCAGCCGCCCTTTGAAGTCAAAGGCTTTCAGATTCATTACGACATGATTTCAGGAAAGCAATTGCTCTGCGCTACTTCCATGGCAACCGTAAAAATTGCGGTGGGCGGCAAAGATATTTTGGAAGCGGCGGAAGGCAATGGTCCGGTAGCGGCAATGGATGCAGCCCTCCGAAAAGCGTTGGTCAACTTCTATCCCGAAATCGAATCCTTTCACCTGACCGATTACAAAGTGCGGATTTTGGATGGAGCGGCTGGCACCTCTGCCAAAACCCGCGTCTTGATTGAATCCAGCAATGGTCATCAGCGTTGGACTACGGTCGGCGTTTCCGACAACATTCTGGAAGCGTCCTATCACGCCGTGGTGGAAGGCTTGGAATATGGGTTGTTGCTACAAGCTCAGGTGCAAGAGGCTTTGACTTCCCAAGTCTGATGCAATTTTGTTGGGATTTCTGCTTGTAGGGGTAGTGCCTTGTGCCTACCCTCGCGGTGATGACGGGCAACCACAAGGGATTGCCCCTACGAGTTTTTATAACCAGATTCAATCATTCCAAACATGTTCTGACTATGTAAAAAATCGCTGACAAAATAGTCCGGATACTCAGGGAGATCACTGAAGAAAGGGGTAGTCAGGGCGGTAAGAGTCTGTCCCATAAAGCTTGAATTCATCCAAATCAATTGAGATAACCGCAAAACAGCGAGTTTGTCTGCTCAAAACCTAGCCTCAGCGAAGCATCCCCCCGGATACTTTACTGCGCTTCCGTGCGAGATCGCCATCTCTGCATCATGCGTTTCATCTGACTGCACTGCTGCTCCAGCAGGCAATTCACAACGAGCTTTCCCAGCGGACAGACTCACAGCTTTTTATGCAAACTTATTCTCCTGAAACCATCATGACAACAACCAACGACCTAAGCCGCTATAGCTCCGATGAACTGACACAAGAACTCAATCGCCGCACCACAAAAATTGGGGGGGGGTAGATGCCCGCCCCGCCTCAGTTTCAGCCTCCGCTAACGCCAACCCTCCCGTTCGCGCTGTTGACCATCTTATCTATGGCAATGACGATCGCAAAGACATTTACGAAATTCAAAACGCTGGCAGCTTAGATGATGCAGATAGTGTTGTTGCTATAGTTCCAACTTTGACTCCACTTCAGCTTTCTCAAGGATTTTTCGGAATCGTATTAAACGGGGATGGATCTTTTAGTTGGCGAATTGGACAATTCACTCAAGTACCTGATCCAGAAGCTCAAGATCCTGAATCTGCTCCGCCAGTAGATCTTTGTCCAACGGAGCAATTCTATGGTCAACCTACTCTTTCAATTGGTTCAGGTTTTCTAGTAGCACCAGATATCGTCGCAACGGCAGCACACTGCATTTATGTCGCAAACGAAAAGGAAAGTAAACTTGGAAGTGAAAGAAAGAATCTCTGTTTTGTTTTTGGTTTTCAAATGCAGGATGGAAATCGTCTTCAATCTCCAGAAAACTTTGAGATTTATGAGGCAGCTTATGTAATTGATTACCCCAGTTATGACGTTAGTTATAGAAATGGCAACCCCAAAGGCAAAGATACGGATTGGGCACTGGTTAAGCTGAATAAACCCGTTAGCAATCACCCTATCGTCTCTATCAGACATACCGGCAAAGTGCCTGATAAGCAGCCGCTTCATATTATTGGGCATCCTGTTGGATTACCGCTTAAGTGCGCCAATAATGCAAAGGTTCAGAACAACAATCCAACTGGTCACCCAGAAGCGGACAAAACGTTTTTCATTAACAATCTGGATGGTTTTGGCGGTAATTCTGGTTCACCAGTATTTAACAGCCAAACTCACGTTGTTGAGGGAATCAATGTGGCAGGACCGTCTGACTTTAAAAAGTTGAGAGAAAATAGCAAAGAATGCGTTCGTATTAACTGGCGACCAGATTCAAAGGGTCTTCAAAACTGCACAAGAACCACTGAATTTGCCTCAAGATTAATGCAAAGCGTTTGGAGCGGGTTCAAGCCGATACCGGGACTGATTGGAACTGAAAATCAAGGGGGCGATGTTGCAGTTACAGATCTCAATGGAAATCGTAAACCAGATTTAATTGTGTTTCATGTTCAGAATCCTGAAGGGGAGAACAAAGCCTATTATCAGATTGGTCGAGATCTCAACGAGAATGGTGATGTAACAGGCGGCTGGAGTCCGTTTATTCAAGTGCCAGGGCGGTTTGGACACAATACGGAAGAGGCTGGAATTGCGGTCATAGAGAAGAAGAATGGTCGTCCTGATTTGGTAGTCTTCCACATTGAGAAAACTCCCGGCGGCAACTGTGGCTTCTACCGAATTGGCTGCGACCTCAAGGAAAATGGCGAAGCCACTAGATGGACTCAGCCGATCGCAATGCCCGGAAGATTAGGCACCTCCACTCAAGGGGCTGGAATTGCGGTGACAGATCTTTCAGGCAATGGCAAACCTGACCTAATTGCTTTTTTCATTGACAATCCTGAAGGCGAGAACAAAGGCTATTACCGAATTGGTCGAGATTTGGATGCGAATGGTAAGGTTACGGGAGGCTGGAGCGAGTTTCTCAGGGTTCCGGGCTGGTTTGGCGCTCACAATCAGGGCGCGGGAATTGCAATTACGGACGTGGTGGGCAATGGTCGCCCCGATCTGATTGTCTTCCATCTAGACAATCCTGCTGGCGGCAACACGGGTTACTACCGTATCGGGCGCGATTTGGATGCTTGGGGTAATGTGACGGGCGGCTGGAATGAAATTAAGGCTTTGCCTGGATTCTTTGGGTCTGAAAATCAGGGGGCTGGCATTACAACGGCTTATCTGAATGGCAATACACATCCTCACATGATTGTTTACCGCATTGATAATCCCGTTGGAGGCAACAAGGGGTCTTACCGCACGGGGTGGATTTTGCCCTAGGCGCTGATTAGGCGATCGCTGAAGACTATTGCCACATCTGTTTAATGATGGATTAGGCATAATCTCAGCGATCGCTCGTTGGTTTACACTTCCACCTTTACGCCTTTCCAGAAGGCAATATAGCCTTTGATATTTTTCGCTGCATCCTTTGGCTCTGGGTAATACCAGGCAGCATCTTTGTTGGTCTGCCCATCTACCACCACGTTGTAATAGCTAGCAGTGCCCTTCCAGGGGCAACCCGTGTGGGTGTTACTTGGCTCAAAATAGTCTGGGTTAATCGAGTCGGCTGGAAAGTATTGATTGTTTTCAACCACTTCGCAGTGGTCGCTTTCGGCAAGGATGGCACCGTTCCAAATCGCTTTCGGCATGGAAAATTATCTCGTTGCATAGTTCGCCTTTAGCCTATCGAAAGGGGCTGGTTCTGACAAGGCGATCGCAGTGGCAACGGATGAATAGGGTAGACACAAAGATCCTTGATAAATCAGGAACAACGGATGGTTGATTTGACCGTTTCTCGCACTGGATAGCTGATAAGATCGTCCGCAGACCATAAAGCAGATAGCCCGTTTCTAATGCCTTTTTAAGTTCTGTCTCCCATTTTTTTTATGCTGCCAGTCAACCAAGCTGAACAAATCATCTTAGATCTTGTCCAGTCGCTTGATCCGGTGCAAGATGGGGAAACGCTGAGCTTGATGGATGCAGTAGGGCGAATTTTGGCGGAATCGATCGCCAGTTCACTCGATTTTCCCCATTGGGATAATTCGGCAATGGATGGATACGCGGTGCGGTATGCCGATGTGAAAGCATGTACGGCGGCAACTCCGGTAACGTTGGCAATTGTGGAAGAGATTCCGGCAGGGTATCAGCCGCAGAAAATAATTCAACCGGGGCAAGCAGCGCGAATTCTAACGGGTTCGGTGATGCCAGCCGGGGCAGATACGATTGTGATCCAGGAAGAGACGCAGCGAGAGGGCGATCGCGTGATGATTTTTACCACACCTCAACCCCAGGCATTTGTCCGCGATCGCGGTGCCTATTATCGGGCAGGCGAACCTTTGCTTACCCCAGGGTTGCGATTGCAGGCGGCTGAAATTGCGGTGTTAGCGGCTGCTCAATGTGCCCAGGTTGCGGTTTATCGTCGCCCCAAGGTTGCCATTCTTTCCACGGGTAGCGAACTCGTTGCGATCGATCAGCCGTTACAACCGGGGCAAATTGTAGATTCCAATCAGTATGCACTCGCAGCGTTGGTTGCCCAAGCTGGCGCGGAACCAGTGTTGCTAGGCAGGGTTCCCGATCAACCAGAAGCGTTGAAAGCCGCCATGCAACAGGCGATCGCGGCGGCTGATATGGTGCTGTCTTCCGGTGGCGTTTCCGTGGGGGATTATGATTATGTCGATGAAATATTGGCAGCATTGGAAGCCACTATTCATATTCGGGCGGTTGCTGTGAAACCTGGAAAACCCCTGACTGTAGCAACGTTTGACAGGATAGGGAATAGGGAGCAGAACGCAGGAAAAGAAGCTCTTTCTCTCAGCCTCCAGCCTCTAGCCTCTAGCCCTTTGACTATTTATTTTGGGCTTCCTGGCAATCCGGTTTCAGCGTTGGTCACCTGCTGGCGATTTGTGTTGCCTGCTCTGCGAAAATTATCGGGTTTGCCTGCACCTTGGCAGCCAGAATTTATCTGGGCGCGATCGCTGAATACTCTCAAATCAGACGGGAAGCGCGAATCGTATCTGTGGGGTAAGTTGCGGCTGGTGAAGGGGGAGTATGAATTTGAGGTAGCGAGTGGTAGCCACAGTTCGGGAAATTTGATTAATTTAGCAGGAACCAGTGGATTGGCAGTTATCCCGTTAGGAGAAACTCAAATTGCAACTGGCGATCGCGTGCAAGTGTTGCCCATCAGGTGATAATTCTAAAATCTCCCATTCCAAACTTCCATTATGATGAACTCTTTTTCCATCATTGTTCCGGTCTACAATTGCGAAAAGGTGATTGTCAGAACCCTAGAAAGCATTGAAACCAGCGTTAATTTTTTCTATGAATATGCTGATCCAGAACGACAAATCACCTCGGAAATTGTTTTAATTAATGATGCTTCTGAAGATGAATCTTCAGCCGTAATTCAAGACTATATTCGTGAGAAAAATAACTATCAATTTATTGAACATGCTAAAAGTTTAGGGGCTGGACCTGCTAGAAATATTGGTGCCAAAATTGCGAAGGGAGAAGTCATCTTTTTTATGGATGGTGATGATCTTTTTTACCCAGAGCATGTGTTTGTTTGCTTAAAGGTCTTAGGGCATCAGTCCGATCTGGGAACACCCAACGCTTTTACAATTCCTGGTAGTAATCCCCCTATCAAAATTGAGTTGCCGCCTGAACCCGTTGGGATTGTAAAAACCGGAATTGCGACTCAAGATAAGCTACATCCCTATTGGAAAGCGGCGATCGAAAATGGGGCACCCATCAACTTTTGTCTTTGGAAAGTGTGCCATGAATTTGTGGAAGGGTATCCTGAATCGGCGATATATAAACGGATTGGGCGAGAAGATATTCCTTACTACTCTTGGTTGCTGAAGTTCTTTAAAATCTATCGAATCAATTTAGATACTACAGAATATATTCGCTATCCTAATAACAATCTCGATCGCCAAATCAAAAAATTCCAAACTTCTCCAGAACTCTGTCAGCCTGAACCTGTGAAACCTGAAGATCGAGAGTTCTATTTATTAGCGAATAAGCTGGAAGAAGAACGGCTAAAGTATTTGTTTGAAAAAGTTGGTGTGTTGCAAAGCGATCGCATTCCAATGCAGTGGATGAACTGGCAAGCACTAGCTCAAGAGTTTTTAATGCAGCAAAAATATTCACAAGTCCTCTTTTTATGTGAAAAAGGCGTAAAAGAAAATCCCGCTGCGGCGACCCAAGTTAGTCAGTTTCTAGCTGTGTCTTATAACAATTTAGGCTCTGCCCAACAGCAGCAAGGAAATCTTGAAGAAGCCTCTACCTTTTTCAAGAAAGCGATTCAAGTTAATCCCAATTTAGCTCCATCCGATTTAGCCCGAATTCATTTTAATGTCGCAAGTGTTTTAAAGGCTCAAAACAATCTAGATGAGGCGCTAACTTATTTGCAAAAATCAGTTGAATTAGATGCAAATTTAAGCCCAGCAGTTTCTGAGCTTGCTTACACTCAATACACGCTACATAATCAGCAGCAAGGCTATCAGTTTTCTCAAGATTGGTTTAGTCATAACTTACTGATTTGGGAGCAGTTTTTATACCCATTGAAAGGACTTGCAAACCTCCGAATTTTAGAAATTGGCAGTTGGGAAGGACGCTCAACCTGTTGGTTGTTAGAAAACATTGCTACCGATTCTGCTGCTCGAATTACCTGCATTGATACTTTTGAAGGCAGTATTGAACATGCAGTGATGGTGGATCAAACAGTCTTGAAAACGATTGAACAGCGGTTTGATTGGAATCTTGAAAAAACAGAAGCTTCTGAAAAAGTGAGGAAGGTGATAGGCAAATCTCAAACCGTACTGCGATCGCTGATTCCCAATACTTATCATTTAGCTTATATCAATGGGTCTCACATTGCTAGCGATGTTTTGGAAGATGCCTTACTCACTTGGCGATTAGTAAAAATTGGCGGGTTCATTATCTTTGATGATTATGGATTTGTGTTTGCGCCAGAAATTACCGAAGATCCACCCAAAGTAGCGATCGATGTGTTTCTCAAGCTTTTTCAAAAGAAGATTAAATTAGTCCACCAAAGCTATCAAGTTATTCTCGAAAAAGTTGCTGAATAGATAAAGTGGCTTTGAAATTAATGCGAGGTTTCCCTGACCAATAATTTATCGTTGTTCCCAAAAGTAAGGGTTTTGTGCAGTTTTTCGAGGGCAGCAAGGGCTTGGCGATGATGGGCAGTATTGCCTTGGTTTGAAAATAGCTGGATGGCTTGGCGTAAGTCGTGGATTGCCTCCGATCTCTGTCCAATTTTGGCGCAGGCAAGCCCACGATAAAAGTAGGCGATCGCGTCTTCGGGGTTAAGGCGAATTACTTCGGTGTAGTCTTGAATGGCTCCTAATTTATTTTGTAACCGAGTCCGTGCCAAGCCTCGATAGAAGTAAGCAGGTGCATAGTCAGAGTTCAGGTGAATCGCGTAGGCATAATCTTCGATCGCATCTAATTTATCGCCCAACTCTGCCCGGATAAAGCCCCGGTTACAGTAAGCAACAAAGTTTTCAGAATTTTGCTGAATGGCTGCATCTAAATCGGCGATCGCGCCTGCTTTGTCGCCGTGGTCATAGCGGACTAGGGCGCGGTTGTTATACGTGATATCATCGTTGGGATCGAGGCGTAATACTTCGGTGTAGTCGGCGATCGCGCCGGGATAGTCGCCCAAATCGTAGCGCGTAGAGGCACGATTGAAGTAAGCTTCCGTATCGTCTGCGTCCAGTGTTGGATTATCGAAGCGGTCAATTAAGCCTTGAACTACGCTGGAATCGGTCGTGCGTAACCCCACTGCCGCCGCCGGAAAAACGGCACTGGCGATGGCGATCGCGGGGGTTCCTAAAATAGCATAAGCGCGATCGCAGACCAAAAAGTGTTCATGAGTTCCCAGCACCTTAAAGCGAAACTGGTCAGGATATTGCTTTTTTAACGCCATTAATTGATTCAGCGTCGTGTATAAAAAGCCTTTGTCTGTTGAGTTGACGACCCGACGGCGATCGATGGGGCGAGACAAATGGAGATCGTGGGTATTACCCAAATGTCCCCAGCCAATATCTAAACAGCCCTTCTGTGCCAAAAACTGCTGTAGCTGCTGCATCATAGCATCATCAAAAATCGCCACTTCTGGAAAAGGATAGACCATCACCAGCCGAGCCTGAGCTTGTTTGAGCGCTGCTTCTAGCATGGCGCGGCTGGTTAAATGAGGCGAGTTGCTTTCATCGGTTTGCTGCTCTTGAACATCAAACACAAACTCATAGCCAGGAGCGAGATTGCTAGTATCTTCTTTTTGCTGCAAATGAGTGACAGTAGTTTCTGCCCATTCCACGCGAGTGGCTAAATATTTGACCTCGTTTTGAAGAGCGCTGGTGTCTAATAAATGGGGCAGTCGTTGTACCGAATCGCGTAATTGCTGATGTTGCTGATCAAGATCGTGCGATCGCTGGTGTAAGCCGACTAATTGCTGCTGCACTTGATCGAGTTGGGTAGCCAGTTCTCCTTGTAATTCTGCTTTTAACTGGGTGAAATCCTCGGTGGCAAGTTGATTCAGCCGTTGTTCTAAGGTGTGGATGGTGGTTTGCAAGGTCGTCAGTGTGGCTGAAACATCAGAAACATCAGAGTTTACTTGCTGGGCAACTTCCACATTCACGACCTTAGCAGTTGTTACGTCTAGTTGCTTCTTCAAAATTGTGGTTGCCAGCTTCAAGGGCGCGATCGCCTGCTCCATATAGCTACCTTGCTGAGCCACTTTATCAATTTGCATCTCTAGGCGAGAAAGATCGCGTCTGGTTGCCATTTCGCCCACCATTTTGATTAATGCCTCCACGTCTTGTTTAAGGGCATTGGCATCAAAAGGCGCAGGCAAATGATTCAGCCGACGATTGATATGGCTAATCTGATCTTGCAGGGTGCGATAGTGTCCCAACTTTTGCTGAGGCTCCATTTGCTGAAGAATGCTCCGCAGTTGAGTAAGCTCAGCTTTGAGTTGCTCAATATCAGGTTGCCAATTAGTTGGCTGTTTGGCTGGAGTGAGCCGCACTAAGGACTCCCGAACTCCTGCCAAAGAATTATCCAAAGCGGCGTGCTGCCGTTGTAACTGATCCATTTCTTGCCTGAGCGATCGCCATTCGGGTTTGGTAATTTCTTGTTGCAGCCGCGAAATGCTAGTCGATAGATCGCTATAGAGAGCTTGATTTTTCCCTTGCAAATCTTTCCGTAAATTGGCAAGATTAAGCGCACTCGGTAATCCTTGAATCTGCTGCTGCATAAGGTTCAGGGTGCCTGATAGTTTTTCATCTAGCTGGGCGATCGCGCTATCAATTTCAGATTGAGACTCTTGCTCCAACCGACGATGATTCAGAGTATTGAGCAGGAGTAAGGCTGAAACTGGAGCCGCCGTGTATAACAGTTGCTGGGAAACAGCCGTTGCCACGGAGCCGACTCCGGAGCCAACCAGCATAACGGACTCTGCAAGATTAAGCCAATGACGATTTTTCACAGCGGTTGCTTGCCTGAAGTAAGACGGCTGAATTAAAGTTTTAAGCTGGAATTTATATCCCCTTTCAACCCTTTTTCAGAGATTCAGCGTCTAATCAGGAAAGAGATTGATTAGAATGGCGATCGCTAACAGGAATCGGATAGGCAGAATCCAGCAAACAAAGCTAAGCAAATAGTTCAATCTTTTCTAGAATTTACGGAAATATCTAAATATCTGATGTATCGCTGCTGGGGCTTTCAATTTTCAAGGCTGTCGTTTTCTGTCGTTTTATAGAGCAGTCAGAGTCAACAGCAGGGTATAATCTCGAAAAGTTTACATATCGCAAAGTTCAGTATTGGCAGTTCAGTATTGGCATTGAATGAGACGGGATTGCAAGCATTAAGTGGGATAGGAGTAGCTGTGAAACAAATTGATACTAATAGTGGGCAAACTGAAGTCAAATCAAATTTATCATCGCTGCAATTGGCTAATCAGAATCAAAAAACCCCTCAGCAAGTGCCCCTTGTATCTTCCCAGTCATCCCAACGCCCTTCTACCGCTAGCTGGCTTCAAAAAGCTTTTGCCTTAGGCATTGTGACTATTGCCTCTACAACTATTGGGTTAACGGCTGCGCTTTTGCTGCCTTTACCTATGGGTTTAGTTGCGGAAGATAAAGCTGCTAAATCGCTCGATTTGTGGCAGTTTGGCATGGGCTACCAGGTTTCTCGTCCAGTGAATATTTTGGTCATGGGCATCGATCTCGTCCCCACTGCAACACCGGGATCTCGTGAAATATTTAGTGGTCGGAGCGATACAATGCTGCTGCTGCGGGTTGATCCCGATACTGATTCCATTAGCCTGTTGTCGATCCCGCGTGATACTCAGGTTGAAATTGCCGGAGTTGGCACTACAAAAATTAATGATGCGAATGTCCAAGGAGGGGCTACTCTAGCGGCTCGGACTGCCAGCAGTGTGTTGAATGGGGTTCAAATCGATCGCTACCTGCGCGTTAGTACCGACGCATTTAAAGAATTAGTAGATCTTATGGGTGGCGTTGAAGTGTATGTGCCTAAACCCATGGTTTATGAAGACAAGACTCAAAAGCTCAAAATCAATCTATCGCCTGGAAAGCAGGTTTTGAGTGGTGCCCAAGCGGAACAGTTTGCTCGGTTTCGCACTGATGATCTAGGAGATATTGGGCGAGTACAGCGTCAACAAGCGCTTTTAAAGGCGTTGCGAAAGCAATTGACGAGTCCTACGGTGATTCCGCGTATTCCTGGTCTGGTGCAGGTAATGCAGAAGTATATTGATACGAACTTGACCGTGGAAGAAATGCTGGCATTGGTGAGTGCGGGGCGGAAGTTGGGCGAAGGCAACTTTAAAATGGTGATGTTACCAGGGCGGTTTAGCGCGCCGGATGAGTTTAGAGCTAGCTACTGGATTCTAGACCCGACTGGGCGCGATCGCGTCATGCAGCAGTACTTCAACATCGATCCGCTATCCCCCTCCTTGGAAGGTGATACCTCTGCCGCTCTACGAATTTCAATTCAAAATGCCTCTCGTAACCCGAATGCCGCCTCTCAGTTAAGCCAGCGTTTGATAGCACTAGGCTTTTCAAATGTATTTATCACGTCCGATTGGGCAGATAAACAAGCCAAAACTCAGGTTATTGCCCAGCGCGGAGATCTTCAGGCTGCCCAAATGCTACAACAACAATTAGGGCTGGGTACGGTTGATGCAGATTCTACAGGCGATTTAGAAGCAGATATTACGATTCGCGTGGGTGATGATTGGGGGAACGTGAAATGATTCAGGGATTGCGAAAAATGATGGTGGTTTTAGGAGCGATCGCTCTGGCATTAGTCTGGATTTTGCTCAGCGCCCAGCCTGCCTTTGCCGAGGGAGGTAAATTTACTGGATTTACCAACGCCCAACTCGCAAACCAAGATTTTTCCAATCAAGATCTATCGGGCGGAAATTTTGTCTCTTCCGAAATGCGCGGCGCGAATCTCAGTGGAGCCAACTTGACCAACGCCATGTTTACAAAAGGTAATCTGCTAGGAGCGAATCTCTCCGGCGCTAATTTATCCTGGGCACTGGTCGATCGCGTCACGCTGTATAAAACCAACCTAACCAATGTTAACTTTACGGGAGCGACACTTTCCAACAGCATTTTTGAAGAAGCCGATATTACGGGAGCCGACTTTACGGATGCCATTGTCGATCGCTATACCGTCGCCCAACTCTGCAAACGCGCCGAGGGTATTCATCCACTCACCGGCATTTCAACCAGAGAAAGCTTAGGCTGCCGCTAGTAGTATGCTGCTGGTACTGTTAGGAACGTTCCCATCGCAGAATCGTTGAATGGGATTTGTCAAACGAGCGTCCGGTTGCCCGCACCCCCAATCCTTCTGTTCGCACACCGATAGCGGCTGAAATTAGGCTCACAGGAGTTCTCATCCTTGCCATTGGGGTGTGCGTTGGCTCGTTAAAGCGTTTCTACACCTGCCATAAGTATCGCTGCTGAACGCTTTGGTCTTGCATTTTGACTTTCCCGTTGCTCACGGTTTTCTGACTCTGGCAATGAAGACATTTCATAAGTTAGGAAGCACACATCATAACCATTAGACCAATCACCCTTTAGAAAACCACTCCCGTTGACTTTAGTTGCACATCAGGTAGAGATCTTAAAATAGAGGGATTCTTTGTGAAAAACAATCTATATGACAGCAGATTCAGACAATTCTGAGGTAGAGCAAACCTTTCAAGCGGCGCAGAGTGCCTTTGACCGGGGAAATTATCGCGAGGCGACAGCGGGTTTTGAGCAGACACTAGCCTTGGTAGCTCCTAATTCCATTTTGGGTGGTGAGGTGCAGATGTGGCTGGTGACGGCATATCAGGCGAAGGGGCAAATGAGTGATGCGATCGCCCTCTGCAAAAAATTAACCCATCACCCCGATTTGAAAACGCGCAAGGAAGCCAAACGGGTTCTTTACATTTTGGAAGCACCTAAGCTGAAATCTCGCCCAGAATGGCTAACTCAAATTCCAGATTTAACGGGATTGTCGGAAAGCGAAATGGGCGATCGTCAGACCAAAGGCACAGCAAAAATTTTAGCAAAACCGCTTGCCTCTAAGCCCAAACCTACCCCGATTGTTGAACCTGTAGACCGCAGCCAAGTCAATACAAAAGATAACCAATTTGTTTGGGTTGCGCTAATAGCCGTTTTAATCGTATTAGGCAGTGTAGTGTGGACGGGATGGAGTGCCTAAGCATCGGACTTTAGCATTCAACTTTTTAGGTTCAGGTTTTTACGTTCAAGACTTTTAGGTTTAGGGTTAAGATACGCCGAAGCAGGCGATCGCACCGCATCAATCAGCAACAGGAGACATGCTCGTGCAACTCAAAAAATGGTTAAACTTCATTCGGACTAGCTGCTGCTTATTGCTCCTGTCTATCTCCCTATCTGGCTGCATTGACTACGACACAACCATTCACTATCGCAGTCCTAACCAAGGAGAGTTTGTGCAGCATATTCAACTCAGCGAACGGCTGCAACCCCTCAACAGTGAAGTACAGCAGCGCTGGATTGAAGCCATTGAGCAAACTACACGCAAGTTGGGCGGCAAACTCCAGCGCAACGCTGATGGGCTTTCAGTGGCGATTCCTTTTATCAGTAGCGCCGATCTTGAGAAGAAATTTAATCAGTTCTATAACGGTCTGGGGCAATCTATGCGGGTAGCTGCCGATAGCAGTATTCCGTCTGTGGCGGGGCATTTAGCCATTCAACACAGCAATTTTCTTTTGATAGAGCGCAATCGACTCCGGTATGAGATTGATTTGCGATCGCTGGGTGTCCGGTCTACAACGGGTGATGTGTTAGTCAGTCCCACATCGTTAATTACCCTCGAATTCAAGCTCGATACCCCCTGGGGATCTCGCAGCAATGCCAATCTGGAAACCCTCAAGCCGCGATCGCTCAAGGGTGGCAAGACACTTATTTGGACCTTAATTCCCGGTGCGGAAAACTGGATAGATACCACCTTCTGGATGCCCAACCCTCTTGGTTTAGGCAGTGTTGCTATCCTACTTTTCGTGTTGCTCGGTAGATTTTTCAAATATCCCCAAACCTCCGAAATTCTTCACCCCCCGCCTCAGCAGCCCTCTCTTTAGCCTGCTCCTGCCCTTTTACTCAGCGCTCCAATGCGACGTTTTCCCGACCTGCAACGCCTTCTAATTCTGGGTTTGAGCGGTCCTATTGTAGCCTTGAACATCTGGCTAATTAGCCAAGTATTTCGCTACTTTGAAGGGCTGATTACGCTCCTGGTTGCTTCAGCCATCCTGGCATTTTTGCTCAATTATCCCGTGCGATTGTTTCAAAAAATTCACCTGGCTCGGAGTCAAGCAGTCACGATTGTTTTGTTTCTCACGGTCACAATTTTAGTTATCGCAGGCGTGACCTTGTTGCCCGTGATTGTGGAGCAAACAACCCAGCTTCTCAGTCGGATTCCAGATTGGCTAGAAGCCAGTGCCAAAAATTTGCAGGCGCTAGATTTGATGGCAAAAGAACGCAGTCTACCATTGGATTTGCAGGGATTTAGCCAGCGGATTAACGACCAAATTCAAAGTCAGTTAAACCCCTTAGCACAACAGGCGGTGGGGTTGGCATTAGGAACCTTAAATTGGATGCTGAGCAGTACTTTTCTGCTGGTTTTGGCGTTCTATATGCTTTTGGATGGCAATCGTCTTTGGCGCGGCGCACTTAATCGGTTGCCTCAACAGTATGGAGTGGCGATCGGCAACTCGCTACAGAACAACTTTCATAACTTTTTTATTAGCCAAATTTTGCTGGCGGTGTTCATGATGGTGGCACTGCTACCCATTTTTCTTGCCCTCCAAGTGCCGTTTGCGTTGCTGTTCGTGGTGCTAATTGGAATTTCTGAAATTATTCCTTTGGTGGGTCCAGCGTTAGGAATTGGGCTGGTGTTAGTGTTGTTATTGCTACAAAATCCTTGGATGATGGTTCAAGTGGCGATCGCAGCCACCATTTTTCAACAAGTTCGGGATAATATCCTTGCCCCAAAACTAATGGGCGACTTTACCGGACTAAATCCCATTTGGATTTTCATCGCGCTACTGATTGGGCTGCAAATTGCAGGTTTTCTCGGAATTGTCGTCGCCGTCCCGATCGCTGGCACCATCAAAGGCACGCTAGATGCAATTCATGAACAGTCAGCACTGCCGTGGCAAGAGAATAGGGAATAGGAGGACGAAACTCAAAACTCACCCACCCCCTCGCCACTCCTTTAAAGAATTGATCACTCTCAGCTATTTGTTGCCTGTCTCTGGTAAAACTTTTATCAGCAGGATTGAGTAGATTTGAACAGCAAGAGATATGAAACAGGTTAATTTTGTCGTCATTTTTGTGATTTGTTTGGCGTTGGTTCTATTCGGCATCGAAAATACGGAGCTTGTGCCGATTCACATCGTTAAAGATATTCAGTTTCAGGCACCTCTATCAATCGAGTTGATTTTGGCAATGGGAATTGGGGCAGTGCTGGCATGGGTGTTTAGCGTGTGGACTCGGCTGCAACGGATGGTGGAAGTGGGTCAAGATATCCGCATTCGGGAAGACCGGATTCAAGCCCTCGAAAAAGATGTGGAGCATTATAAAGCCGAAATTGAACAGCAGCGTCTACTACCAGCGGCTCAGTCTGATTCTCAAACTACTGAAGCGGAGTTCGTGAGTTAGCCACTTCATTTTGCGTATCTTGATTGATGGAGTCCGGTGAAGAGGCTTTGGACTATCAAGTTGGACGGATCAACGAACTGTTGCGATCGCGCTTCCATACGTTAGGATTCAACCATGTCGGCTGTTGATTTGATTACTCCATTAAACTTATGGAGCTTGTGGGTGCCTCTGGTGCTGTTGAGCTTCATCTTGCTTGCCGCCCTTTGGTTTGTCCGAATCTCTTTGCGATAGGTCGTTGTAATTCATGACCGTTTCTTTAGCAGAAGACGCGATCGCCCTGTTGATCGATATGGCAGAACAAGGGGAAATTGACCCTTGGGATGTAAACGTGATTGAGGTCATCGATCGCTTTTTGAATCAACTGCCTACTGTGGTCAGTGGGCAAGAGCCTTACGAAAAGAATCTGTCTTCTTCAGGGCAGGCTTTTTTGTATGCGTCCATGCTGGTATTGCTCAAAGCCGATAATCTGATTCAAGCCGACCCCGCGATCACTGAAGAGCATCATCCAGACGATGAGGAGATGCCGGAAGATACCAGTAGTGGACTGCCGCCTCATCTGGAGCGCCAAATCCGTCGCCGTGCCGTTGCCCAACCTCCCCAGCGTCGCCGGGTCACGTTAACCGATTTGATTGAGCAATTACGCACGATCGCCCAAGCCTTAGACGATCCATCGCCTCGGAAGCGCTTTCAACGTCCAGCCGCTCAGTCGCGATCGCAAGCAGTGCGTGCGATCGCCCAGCTTGCCCACCAAGAAAATCTCTCTGAAATGGCGGCAACGCTAGAAAAGTTTTTTGATGAACACGCGACCACCCTCGCCTCCCAAGGCTGGCTCGATTTTGAACTGCTGTTAGACCTGTGGGCACAGGCGCAACCCGCTGACAATTATCAATCTGACGCACAGCATCCACCCAAGCGCGATCGCGTGGGTATCTTTTGGGCATTGCTCCTGCTTTCTGCCCAATCCAAAGTAGAACTTTCCCAGGAAGAGTTTTACCAAGACTTAAAAGTTCGACCCCTGACCTTTAATGCTGACATCCTCCCTATAGATGGGTTAGCTTAAGTGAAAACTAGGGCATCTCACGGTCTACATGCTTCATGGATGAAGCGTTTAGGTAAATAGACGGTTAAAATTTAAGGGCTGAGGATTGAGAGGAGTACTATGAAAGCCATGATTTTGGCGGCGGGTAAAGGCACACGTGTTCGTCCCATTACTTACACGATTCCCAAGCCGATGATTCCGATCTTGCAAAAACCAGTGATGGAGTTTTTGTTGGAACTACTGCGGCAGCATGGGTTTGACCAAATTATGGTAAACGTTAGCCATTTAGCCCATGAAATCGAAGGATATTTTCGGGATGGGCAGCGATTTGGCGTACAAATTGCTTACTCATTTGAAGGCTATATTGACCAAAATGGTGAGTTACAGGGAAAAGCCATTGGGTCGGCTGGAGGGATGCGTCGGATTCAGGATTTTTCTCCTTTTTTTGATGACACGTTTGTAGTGCTGTGTGGAGATGCACTGATTGATCTAGACCTGACTGCTGCTGTGAAATGGCATAAAGAAAAAGGCTCGATCGCCACTATTATCACCAAAACCGTTCCGCTCGAAGAAGTGTCTAGCTATGGCGTAGTGGTGACGGACGAAAATGGCAAAATCAAAGCGTTTCAGGAAAAGCCAAAGATTGAAGACGCGCTCAGCACCAACATCAACACGGGGATTTATATTTTTGAACCCGAAGTGTTAGATTACATTCCCTCTGACGTAGAGTTTGACATTGGCGGTCAGTTATTCCCAAAACTAGTAGAGACAGACGCTCCGTTCTACGCGATTCCCATGGATTTTGAATGGGTCGATATTGGGAAAGTGCCTGACTACTGGCACGCCATTCGCGCTGTGCTGTCGGGTGAGGTGAAAAATGTGCAAATCCCTGGACGTGAAATTGCACCGGGTGTATATGCAGGACTAAACGTTGCAGTTAATTTGGATAAAGTTAACATTCAAGGTCCGGTTTATATTGGCGGCATGACCCAAATTGAAGATGGCGCAACGATTATTGGTCCGACCATGATTGGTTCAAATTGCTGGATTTGTAGCGGGGCGATCGTAGAAAATAGCGTAATTTTTGATTATTCTCGTTTGGGTGCAGGCGTGCGGCTGGTGGATAAACTGGTTTACGGGCGCTATTGCGTGGATAAGACGGGAGCCACGATCGATGTGCAAGCAGCATCCTTAGACTGGCTGATTACCGATCGCCGTCAAGAGTTGCCCTCTCAGCCACCGATGGAAGGACAAGCGATCGCGGAGCTACTCAAAACCGATGGCAGAATTATTGGCGTTTAGGGTTAAAAACCTGGGTTAAAAACCTGGGTTAAAAACCTGGGTTAAAAACCTGGATCAAAAACTTGCCGATACCCCAACCCTAAAGGTCAAACCCGGCTGATAGATCCGGTTGACTTTTTCATAGCTCACGTTTGCTAGATTTTCGAGATAGAGCAGAAATGCAACATTTTTAACAATGGGAATCCGGGCATTTAAATCCAGGTTGAGCCACGAGGGAGAAAAATCTGTAGAACTCACACCCGCGTCGGTGAATAGGGCGCGGCGAGAACCACTGTTGTAGCTGGCGTAGAGATTCACTTGCCAACCGCTGTGATCATAGCCAAAACCCAATTGCCCCACCGAGAAGGGAACGGTGCTGAGTTGTAGCCCTTTTTCGGCTCCTGATTCAATCCGCGCATCGGTGTAGGTATAGTTTGCCAGGGCTGAAAATTGGGGCGTAATTTGCCAGCGGACAGCAGCTTCAAACCCATTCGTATTCACAAGATTGATGTTTTGCCACTGACCCGCAACAATACCCAGGCGATCGCTGAGGCTATTGCCAAAATAGGTAAACTGGGCGCTGACTGCACGAGACAGATTGACATCCATCCCCACTGTCCAGGCAGAACCAATTTCTGGTTTTAAATTCGGGTTTGGCTGCCAGCCGTGAACCGTGTCATAGAGGTAAAGCTGATCGAGTCCGGGAATACGGCGAACTGAAACAAAGCTACTGCGAATTGCGATCTCTGGGGATAACTCCCACCGAATCCCGGCGCTGGGGTCGAGTGAACTGCCGTATTCGCTGTTAAAATTTTGGCGGAGTCCTAACTCAAATTGAACGTTGTCGAGAATCTTAAACGTGTTGAGGATAAATAGAGCCGTATTGGTGCGATCGCGATTCTCCACCTCGTTAAACCGAATCCGTTGCGATAAATTGCTCAGCGTTTCACCTTCAAACTGTTCGTTTTTCAAATCAATGCCATAGCGCAGATTATAGATCGGCGCAACTTGCCAGTTATGTTCCACTCTGGCAGTTAAGCCCCGCGCATCTAGTGTGCCTTGGCGAAAGAAGATATTTTGCGTGGGACCGAAAGTATCGAAATAGTCGCGATTAAAGCCGAGGGTTGCCGTCACGATCGAATCATCGCCACCGCCCACCAAGGCTCTCCACGATAAACCCATGTTGAGCGCGTCGTGATTCAGGCGATCGCGCTGGAGGGGAAAGCCAAAATACATCAACCCTTTACGGCTGGTAATTTTGTAAGTGTCTAAGCTGATGGTATTTCTGGGATCAATTTTGTAAGACAGCCTGCCATAGTAGTTATCAAACCGAGTATCGCCGTTGAATAAGCGTCCATCATCGCCCCGGTTTGCCGCCCCTTTGGGAACTGGATAGTCATTTTCTGCCTGAAAGCGCTCGTAGGCAAAGGCATAGCCGAGATTGCCAACGCCACCGGATACCCCACCTCGATAATTTTGCCGTCCATAGGAACCCGCTTGCGCCAGCACATTGAATTTTGGCGATCCGCTGGTGGGGTCTTTGGTGATGATGTTGACTACGCCCCCAAATGCCTCGGAGCCGTAGAGTGTAGCTGCTGTGCCGCTGGATAATTCAACGCGATCGATTCCGCCCGTGAGCAGCGTATTCAGGTCAGTTGCGCCGTGATAAGTGTTGATGTTGCTGTTAATCGATCGCCCATTTAGCAGAAAAATATTTTGGTTGAGTGTGGTGCCTCGATAGTAAAAGCCGGTGTGAATGTCGGCACCAAAACCCGTATCGTTGATGGCAAATCCGGGCAGGTTTTTTAGAACTTCGTTGACGCTAAACGCCCCTTGCTTGTCGATTTCTTCCCCAGTGATTGTATAAACCGGAGACGAGCCGACAGGCTTTTTTTGTCCTTCAACCACGACTTCCTCTTCCGTGTCGTCTTCTGAAGGAGTTGGGATTGCTGGTTGTGCCTGAGTTAGTGAACCTTCTAACGATGATGGAGTCTGCAATAGTTGAGCGCGGGTTGAAGGCAAACTCTGGCGATATTGGTTGAGTGGAATAGCGGTAGGTGATCGCTCCAGTTCAGTTTGAAGAGGTTCGGCGATCGCGTTTAGCATCATCCCCTCGCCTAAGAAGACCGCATTCGTCACCAACAATAATAATTTCATAGACCCTAATTGCGAAAGGCTCACACCAAATTGCCTCGACTTCTGCTTTGTAGTCGCTATTCGTCAAAGGCTGAATAGGCGTTTTCATTCTCAATTAAGTGTTCTGTTCCGTCAAAAGACGACCTGTCAAACTAGATAGGCTAAAATTTTTGGGTTCCGTTGTCATACCCCAGAGATTGCTCGGCTATAGCGTGATTTGTGCCGCCAAAGAATTCTGTGAGCAGCGATCGCAGTATCCGATCTCAGTCTAAAGGTTCTGTAAGTGATGGTGTAAACGTGATAGTCACTTTAAAGTACTGAAAATTTGGCTCATCAAATGTCAAAAATTTGAGAGGTCATAGGCAATACTGCTTGTCGCAATCAACGCTAATTCCAGTCGAATTTTGAGTAAGGCAGAGAGATGAGCGATCGGAGACGAGATGGCAATAAGCAAGAAAATCCGCTGCTTTTCTATGGCGTAGCGCTTGTCTCTGTGGGGCTGGCATTGGGGATCATGCTACTCCTAAAGCACTGGCTTCAGCCAACCACAACGCCTCTATTTTTTGTGGCGGTAATGGTGAGTGCTTGGTATGGTGGCTGGCGGGCAGGACTATTGGCAACGGCTTTATCTACGCTAGCAATCAACTACTTCTTTATCGAGCCACTCTATTCGTTCCATTGGATTGGGGCTGGAACTGTCGTCCAGGTGGGGGTGTTTTTATTGGTGGCGGGGCTGATTAGTGCGCTGAATCAGTCGCGGCGCAGTGCATTACAGAATACCCGCAGGAGCTTAGAGGCGCTCAAGGAAACGATGGATCGAGAGCAAGTGCTGCGGCGAGAGGCAGAAACCGCCAAGCAGCAGGCTGAAAGTATTATGTCGAGCATTAATGATGGACTGGCGGTAATTGATCGCGATTGGGGTTTTACCTACGTCAATGATCAATATTGCGAGATGGTAAAAATACCGCGATCAAGGTTTTTGGGTGAAAGCATTTGGGACATCTTTCCTGATGTGGTAGGCACTGAGTTCTATCACCAACTGCACCAATCCATGACTGAGCAAACGCCTACTCAATTTGAATATTTCTATCACACTAGCAACCAGTGGTATGAAAATCGAGTGTACCCATCGCCCGATAAGCTGACGCTGTTTACAGTCGAAATTACCGATCGCAAGCGCCAGTCTTTTTTGCTCCTTGAGCAAAAAAGACTGCTAGAACTAACCGCTTCTGGCTACTCTTTAGATGAATGTCTCTCAGCCGTGTGTACCGCAATCTCTCGCCTGAGTCCGGGTAGCCGCGCCTGTTTTTTGCTGACTGATGCGGTAAGGATGGTATTTGATCGCTCCATCACTCCAGAGTTCGCTCCATCTCTGGGTCAAGGGCTAAAAGATGCCCCAATTAATCAGCTTGCGATCGGCACCTGTGGCACAGCGGTCTATTGCAGCGAATCGGTTACCTGTACGGATATTGCCAAGGACGATCGCTGGTCGCAAGAGTGGCGTGATTTGTGTCTGGTGCATGACATTTTAGCCTGTCATTCTGCGCCCGTGTTTGACAGCTATAATTCGCCCTTGGGTTCTCTAATGCTATGTTTTAGCGAAGCGCGATCGCCCACGGATTGGGAACGTCAACTGGCTGAATTTGGGACTCAAATTGTCAGCATTGTGTTTGAGCGCGATCGCTCCAGCCTGACTCTGCGCCAATCTGAAGCAAAATACCGCACGTTGTTTGAGTCGATGAGCGAAGGATTCGCACTGATCGAAATGATATTCGATGAAAACGGCGCAGCAGTTGATTTTCGTTACCTGGAAGTCAATCCGGCGTTCGCACTTCTGACTGGAATCGAAGCCGCAACGGGCAAACGCATCAAAGAACTGGTGCCGAATCTTGACCCGCTGTGGCTGGAAAATTACGGGCGGGTGGCGCTGACGGGTGAGCCAATTCGGATTGAAAATCAGATTGTTGAATTGAATCGCTGGTTTGAAGTGTATGCGTTTTGCGTGGGCGACGAAACGAGCCACAAAGTGGCGTGTCTTTTCTTCAACACAACCGATCGCAAACAAGCCGAAGCTGCTTTGCAAGAGAGTGAGGAACGATTCCGCGCCTTAGCTGACAACATTGCCCAATTTGCCTGGATGACAGATGAGAACGGGTGGATTTTCTGGTACAACCAGCGCTGGTTTGACTATACGGGCACCACTCTGGAGGAGATGCAAGGCTGGGGTTGGCAAACAGTGCATCATCCAGAACACGTCGATCGCGTGGTTGAGCATTTTCGCCATTGCCTTGAAACGGGCGAAATTTGGGAAGACACGTTTCCTTTACGCGGCAAAGATGGAGAGTACCGCTGGTTTCTCTCGCGGGCGCTGCCAATCCGAGATGAACAAGGCAGGATATTGTGCTGGTTTGGAACCAACACAGATATTAGCGATCGCAAGCAAATCGAAGAAACCCTACGGCAACGAGAAACAGAACTGCGGCTAGTCACCAATGCCGTCCCCGCTTTGATATCGTTTATTGACTCCGATCAACGTTACCGCTTTAACAGTCAAGAATACGAAGAATGGTTTGGACATCCAGCGACGGAAATCTATGGCAAGCATATGCAAGAGGTGTTGGGTGAGGCTGCCTATGCAGAGATTCGTCCCCATGTTGAGCAAGTCTTGGCAGGACAGCAGGTGACGTTTGAGAGACAGGTGCCTTACAAAGAGGGTGGCACCCGACATGTGAGTGCTACCTATGTGCCTCGCTTGAATTGTCAGGGAGTCGTTGAGGGCTTTGTGGCACTAGTTCACGATATCAGCGATCGCCACCAAGCAGACAAACGGCTACATCTGCTGTATGAGACGACCCGCGATTTACTCGCCACCCAACACCCCCTGGAATTGCTGAACAACTTGTTCAGCAAGCTCTCAACCCAGCTAGAGTTGCAGTATTACTACAACTACATGATTGAGGAGAAAGACAACCGCTTGATGTTGCACCTGAGAAACTATGGGGGAATCTCTGAGGAAGCGGCTCAGTCGATCTCCTGGCTTGAATTGGGTCAACATCTTTGTGGATTGGTGGCACAAGAACATCGTCAAATTGTCTTCAATCAGGAGCAAATCTCCACCCATCCCAGCGCCCAGCTAATCTGCTCAATCGGCATCACTGCCTATGCGGGACAACCATTGATTGTGCAGGGACGGCTACTAGGGACGCTCTCGTTTGCCAGTAGCACCCGGACTTGCTTTACCTCAGAAGAAATTGACCTGCTGCAATCTACCTGTGAACAGATGGCAATCGCCCTCGATCGAGCAGCCCTCATTGACTCTATGCAGCAGCAAGCCGAACAGTTGCAGCAAGCCAACCGGATTAAGGATGAGTTTTTAGCTGTGTTGTCTCATGAATTGCGATCGCCGCTTAACCCGATTCTGGGTTGGTCGAAGCTGCTCCGGAGTGGCAAGCTAGACGAAACGAAGACAGCCCACGCCTTAGCCACTATTGAACGAAACGCCAGATTGCAATCAGACCTCATTGAAGACTTGCTGGATATTTCCCGAATTCTTCAGGGCAAATTCAAGCTCAATATCAGCCCGGTTCATTTAACTACCACGGTTCAATCGGCGATCGAAACCGTGCGCCTTGCCGCAGAAGCCAAGGAGATTGAGTTGATATTTGAAACCAATCCCAATCTGCAAATGCTGGGTGATTCGACTCGTTTGCAGCAAGTTTTGTGGAATTTGCTTTCTAATGCAGTCAAATTTACCCCACAAAGCGGTCGGGTAGAAGTGCGGCTAGAGCAGGTAGAAATTGCGAATGTCAAATGTCGTTCGCGTAGCGCCTCCGCAGGAGATATGTCGAATAAAGACCCTTCGCACTTCGCCCAAATCAAGATTAGCGACACGGGCAAAGGGATTCATCCTGATTTTCTTCCTCATGTTTTTGACTATTTTCGTCAAGCCGATAGCACTACCACGCGGCAATTTGGCGGGTTAGGGTTAGGATTAGCGATCGCACGTCAAATTGTGGAACTGCACGGCGGCTCCGTTTGGGCAGAAAGCCAAGGTGAGGGACTAGGAGCTACGTTTACAGTCAGGTTGCCGCTGATACCGCGAGAGAATGGTAGCCAGCCGCTCGGTATGCCGTCCGCCGCACCCTATACCCCCCATTTACCCCTCGCTGGTTTGCAAATTTTGGTCGTAGACGACGAAGCTGATTCACGGGAGTTTGTTGTTTTTGTATTAGAACAAGCGGGTGCAACCATTCACATTGCAACCTCGGCGGGTGAGGCGCTTACAGCATTGGCTGACTGTAATCCAGCGGTGCTGGTGAGCGATGTGGGAATGCCGGATATGGATGGCTATATGCTGATTCGGAAAATTAGAGAGTTGCCCCAAGCGCAAGGGGGACAGGTTCCTGCGATCGCGCTGACTGCCTATGCTGGAGATGGAAATCAGCAGCGGGCGCTGGAAGCCGGATTTCAGCAACATGTGACCAAACCTGTGGAACCAGAAACTTTAGTCGGCGCGATCGCCAGCTTAATTAGGTGACTTATATTGATGTGGTGATTTGTATATCAGTTTATTTGAGTTTTTAATTGAAGTTGTCTTAAAGTCATCGGTAACTCTAAAGTTATACATTCTTTATCTCCTAAATCTTTCTTTAGGACTACTTTTTGTGATTCAAATTAGCTTGCTCATCCCTGATAATCAGGATGTTAGTTTAACTTTAGGCATATTAGTTTAGAACGAATGGATGTTTATATTCTTGATCTCCTGGCAATCGGCATATTACTTTTATTCGTTACGTTAGGATCTGGTTTAATTACTCGTTTACCGCTTTCCTATGCGCTTATTTATTTGTTGGTTGGGATTTTTCTAAGCCCCTACGGTTTGAATTTAATTCAGCTACGACCTGAAGCAGAATTTTTGGAGCGTCTGACTGAATTTGTCATTTTGATTTCACTCTTTAGCTGTGGCTTAAAGATGAATCGCCCGCTTAAAACTTGGGCATGGAATTCGACGATTCGACTGATTGGTTTATTGATGCCGATCACGATTTTTGCGGTTGCCGCGATCGCTCATTTTTCCCTTGGTTTTGGTTGGGGCGCAGCAATTTTACTGGGTGCTATTTTGGCTCCAACTGACCCTGTTTTAGCATCCGAAGTGCAAATTTCTGATCCTAATGATAAAGATGAGTTGCGGTTTGGTTTAACCTCAGAAGGCGGTTTGAACGATGCTCTGGCGTTTCCATTTGTTTATTTTGGGCTGTATTGGCTGAAGGATGACAACTGGCAAAACTGGTTTGTTCAATGGGTGGCGATAGATGTAGTTTGGGCGATCGCGGCTGGTTTTATCATGGGTATTATCGTTGCTAGAGCGGTAGTTTGGCTCGATAAACAAGCTCAGCAGCGTGTCACTGTGGATAGCTTAATGGAAGATTTTGTCGTGCTGAGTATGATTCTGATTACTTACTCGCTAACAGAATTAGTCAATGGCTACGGGTTTTTGGCAGTATTTGTTGCGGGTGTGGTTGCCCAAAAAACCTATCGCGATCCAGAAAAACGATTCTCTCAACTTGAGTTTGCTGAAACTCTTGAAAAACTACTAGAAGTCGGCACTATTTTACTATTAGGGTCTTTGCTGCGAATTGACCCCATTCTCCGGTTTTTGCCCCAAAGTCTTTTAGTGGCAGGGGTATTGATTTTTTTAATCCGTCCTATCGGAGCCTGGATTAGCACCATTGGCGAAAACTACAGTCCGCTTCGACGTTTATTATTTGGCTGGTTTGGTATTCGTGGCGTGGGTTCGCTTTACTATCTTGCCTATGCGTTGGGTTCTGGTTTGAAAGGTGATATCGGCGAACAAATTGCTTGGATTACCTTTATCACCGTCGTCGTTTCAGTCATTCTGCACGGCATTACTTCAACCCCTTTAATGAATCGATATGACCGTCACCTTGAGCGCCGGAAACAAAGAGCGATCGCTGCAAAAAGTGAGGCTGCCTAAAACCATTCATTTCTGCTTCCCAACTGCGGATTGTCAATGGAGATTCCACCATTGGGGGTCTAGCTAATTCTCTTAAACAAAGATCCTGGTAGCAGTGGAAAAACTCACCTCTACCAGGGTCAAATAAGTACGCAGATAAACAGCAATGCTGTAGATTTCTATTTTATTGTGCGAAGATTGGCGATCGCTGTCAAAAGACAGCCTGTCAAACATTGCAATTTGATCTCAAAAGATGGCAAGTATCCGCAAACAGCCATAACAGCGACTATTTGCTTTATCCTAAAGACAGCTTTTGTTCGTTTGCCCTATTTATTATTGATGGCTGCCTTACCCAACTACCGACCCAAACAATTGTCTCTTGGTTCTCTGGAAGCTGAGATTTTAGGCATCATTTGGGATTTGGAAATCGCTACCGTAAAAGATATACACGATCGCATTCTCAGCGATCCGAATCGAGAGTTGGCATATACCTCTGTGACAACAGTTCTCAATCGTTTGGTCAAAAAAGGCTGGTTAACCTGCGATAAACAAGAACGCAGCTTTACTTGGAGGGCGCTGGTGTCTCGGCAGCAGGCAAAAGCGCTGCACTCTTATGAGCAGTTGAATCAGTTTTTAGCAGTAAGTAACCCCGATGTGGTAGCCGCTTTTGCTGATAGTTTGGATCAAACTAGCGTTGAGCAGCTAGAGGCGATCGCTGAAAAACTACGTGCCGTTCGCAAAGCCAGGGAGTCAGACGAATGCATTTCCTAATGATGATGACGGGTTTAAGCTTGGCGTGGATGATTCGATTACGCTGGGTTGAGGCTTCAGGAATTTGGGCGGAACGATGGCAGCGATCGCTGATTGCCTTTCTGTTGCCCCCGTTGCTGTTGGTGATGACTGCGATCGCCATCTTGTGGATGGGACCCGCTGGACAAATGGTGTTGCGCTGGGAAGGGTGGCTCAGTTATGGACTGGCGATCGCTTTTCTAATCAGCAGCAGTTTCCTCGGCTTAAAGTTAGCATGGGAAGCCATTTGTACTCTCCAAACAATTCGCCAAAACCCCGTGATTGACGTGCATGGCAATCCGGCTCGGTTGCTCAATCTAGCTACGCCCTATAGTGCGCGGGTTGGCTTTTGGCATCCCGAATTGGTTGTTAGCCAAGGCTTAATCGATACGCTGGATGCGGATCATCTAGAAGCGGTGCTGGTTCACGAACAGGCTCATGCGACCTACCACGACACTTTTTGGTTCTTTTGGCTGGGTTGGATTCGTCGCGCTACCCTCTGGCTGCCCCAAACCGAAACGCTCTGGCAAGAACTGCTGATCCTGCGAGAATTGCGCGCCGATCGCATTGCTGCCCAACAGGTTGATCCCTTGGTGCTAGCAGAATCCTTGTTGATGATCGTCAGCGCTCCGGTGATGCAGTTTGCCCAGTCTGAAATCTGTGCTGCGTTTAGTTGGGCAATCTCCCGCGATCGCTTAATGGAGCGGATTGATTTGTTGCTGGCTGAACCGGAGCCAAACCGGACTGTAAACTGGTGGTCATTTAGCTGGCTGCTGCTTGCCTGTCTGCCTCTAGCGACAATCCCATTTCACGTAGGCTAAACCGATTATGTCAAACAAATCTTTGGCGATGGGCGATCGCCTATATGCCTACCTGCAATCCGTTTCAGTGCGTGAACCGGAGATTTTAACTGAACTGCGCGATGAAACGGCAAAGCAACCCATGGCAGGAATGCAGATTTCGCCGGAACAGGGACAATTGATGGCGCTATTGGTGCAATTGATGGGCGCAACTAAAACCCTGGAAGTGGGCGTATTTACGGGCTATAGCTCTCTTGTGGTGGCGCTGGCGCTGCCGCCCCATGGCAAAATAATCGCCTGTGATGTCAGCGAAGACTATACCGCGATCGCTCGTCGCTATTGGCAAAAAGCTGGAGTTGCCGACAAAATTGATCTGCGGATTGCGCCTGCCTTGGAAACCCTCGATCGCTTACTGGCAGACGGGCAAGCCAATACCTTCGATTTTGCATTTATTGACGCAGACAAAAGCAGCTACGATGACTACTATGAACGCGCCCTACAACTGGTGCGGGTGGGCGGATTGATCGCGATCGATAATGTCCTGTGGTCGGGTGCTGTTGCCGATCCATTGATCACGAACAATAGCACCGAAAAAATCCGCGCGCTCAACCAAAAGCTTCACCAAGACGATCGCATCTCTCTGAGCCTAATCCCGATCGCCGATGGGTTAACACTGGCACTCAAGCGCCCTTAGCGATCGCGCCGATCTGGTTTGGTTGATAGTTGCCAAAAGAAAAGGGAAGCGATTTGCCTCCCCGTTCTTGTTTTTCTGATTTTTGTTCTTCTGATTTTTGTTGTCTTGACTGTCCGTTTGTTCCTTCAGCTTTTTTCGCAAGGCTTGAAACTGTTTTTTTCGCTGACGTTGGCGAGCAGAGCCACCCCGTCCTTTATCGTTTCGTCCTTCTTTTCGGGGCGACTCCCACCGTTTAAGTTGTCGTGCCATTAGGATTTCCTATTTGAAAGTAGACCTCTTAGTCCGAACTACAGTCTGTTTGAGGCGTTTTACGGAAAAAATTGATCTATAAAAACTTAAATTTCTACTCTTTCCTTTCTACTCTTTCCAAATTTGCGGTTGCTGAAACCGATAGACATCAGCAATCACCTGTGCCCAGCCTTCTGCAAGAGATTTGAGGATGCGATCGCCTTTTTCCACCGTGGCAGTCGTGGGATCACCAATTACACCACTACGGCTAATGTCTCGCGTCATCCAGGGAATGGGTAGATTGCGTTCTAGGGTGAGTAAGCTGTCTTGCGGTAGCCCATGGGGATATTCTGCCTGAGCGCGATCCATCTTGACCTGATTGGGCAAAATCGACAACAGCAAGCTAGTTTCGGCATCCCCGGCATGAATGCCCAATTCTGCTTCCTTTGGAGTCAATAGCTGCTTGGTAATATTGGGCGATCGCCAGACAAAAAATGGGAACACCTCAAAATCATCATGAATTTGGTGCAAATCTCGCGCCACAATCTCCATAATTTGCGGCTGTCCTCCATGAGCATTGAGCAAAACAAACTTCCGAAATCCAGCCCGATAAATACTTTCGCCTACTTCCATGAGGAGGGCAATGAGGGTTTGGGCGGTTAATGTCACGGTGCCGGGAAAATGCCAGTGTTCGTTCGATTTACCGTAGTACAACGAGGGTAAGGCATACGCAGGAATCGCTGGATCGAGTTGTTCCAAGGCTTTACCTAAAACAGATTGGGCGATCGCGCTATCAACTATCAGCGGTAAATGGGGTCCGTGCTGCTCGATCGCCCCAATCGGTTGAATAATCACCACGCGATCTTTGTGGGACATTGCCTCAATATCAGTCCAGGATAAATAGGCAAAGAACCGTTCAGGAGGAATGAAGCCGTGCATCATAGGAAGTGACGAATTACGAATGGCGAATTAATTACGAGTGGCGAATGGAGAGTGGGATAGAGATGAGTTTGGAAGAGAAACTGGGTTATTTTTTCTTTGATAAGCGCATTCTGGCGCGATCGCTGACTCGCAAAGCTTATGCAATGGAACAATCCGAACCCTGTACGGATCAAGCAGCCTATAGTTTACTCGGAAGTGCGTTGATTGATACGGTTCTGACGGAATGGCTAGTTCGGGCTGGTTGTGACAGTCAACCAGAGATCGTGTTGCGTAAAATTGAACTAAGGCAAGTTGAAAATTTGGCGCGGATTGGTCAGGAGTTGGAAATCAGCTACCGGATCAAGCGGAGTACTGCGGAAAAACAGCAGAATATTGATGAGCAGCCGGATGTGCTGGCGGAAACAGTGGAAGCGGCGATCGCGGGCATTTATGTGGATGGGGGGTATAGTGCTGCCCGTCAAACTGTTCATCGTCTGTTCAAACTAGAACTTCTTTAGTCCCTTACTATTCAATCAATTCGGTTTTTGGAAGAGAAAGGGCGATCGCGTTTACGTTGGCAGGCTTTGAGGATTGCGATCGCTCAATGGCTTCTGGTGTAGTGGCTGGCGGCAAAAATAAGGGCGTTGCGAGGGGCACCTTAACCGGTTCAGCGCTGCGCTTCCACGCATAAAGGGTGAAAGCAGTCGCTATATAGCCAGCGATAAAAAGCTCAGTTCCAAGGGCAAGTTGATTCAAAACCTGTTGAGCAACTTCGTAAGACATAGTAACTATCTCCAGGGTTTCTCACTCATCAAAACATATGCGAAAAAGCATTGCATACTCCCTGTGGTTAGCATTTAGATTTTGTGGGTGACCGCGATCGCAGTGGGCAAGCTAAATCTCGTACTGATTTTCAGTAAACACTTTCATCGTTCGAGCGAGTTCTTTTGCAACTTGTGGACGGGAAAATTGGGGCGGTGGTAGTTCTCCCCGACGCAGCATCTCGCGGACTTTCGTTCCTGATAAATGAATTCGCTCTTCTGGCAGACTAGGGCTAGTTTTCGTTGTTGCCATCCCTTCGGTGCGAGTGCAATAAAAAGCGTGTTCAAACTTCAGCGGCAAAATGCCTAATTCTTCAGGCTTAAACTCATCAAAAATATATTGAGCATCATAGGTGCCGTAGTAGTCGCCCACACCAGCATGGTCACGACCCACAATAAAGTGAGTACAGCCATAATTTTTTCGCACGAGGGCATGGAAAATTGCTTCACGCGGTCCGGCGTAGCGCATGGCAGCCGGGTTAATTGCCAAAATCACGCGGTCTTTAGGAAAGTAGTGTTCCAACATGATTTCATAGCAGCGCATTCGCACATCGGCGGGAATGTCATCTTCTTTGGTTGCCCCTACTAGCGGATGCAAAAATAACCCATCTACTATTTCCAGCGCACATTTAATAATGTATTCATGGGCGCGATGAATCGGGTTACGAGTTTGAAAACCTACTACGGTTTTCCAGCCTTTTTCCCGAAACAGCGATCGCGACTCAGCCGGATCAATTTGGTAGAGGGGAAACTTGGAATGCGGATCGCGCTGCAACAGCCAAATAGAACCTGCCAAATTTACTGCGCCTTGGTTATACACCACGTTCACCCCAGGGTGTTTTTCTTCATTGGTGCGATAGACATGCAGCGCTTCTTGCTTTTTGTCATAGTGATATTTTTGCGTCAGTTGCAACACCCCCACAAAGCGCCCTTTCGCATCATCCAACCGCACTAAGCTGCCTTCCTTCAACGGTGCCGCCGTCTCTTCAACCACAGAAAGCGTGATGGGAATTGACCAGGGTAAGCC
Organism: Sivoneniella epilithica UHCC 1019; assembly: GCF_040830845.1. NCBI lineage: Bacteria > Bacillati > Cyanobacteriota > Cyanophyceae > Leptolyngbyales > Leptolyngbyaceae > Sivoneniella > Sivoneniella epilithica. Next base: position 144,864 of record NZ_JBFPDP010000003.1, on the reverse strand, counting down.
ATTGGCTAGCCGCATAGTGTTGACGACAGACTGATAGTCGGCTTCTTCCATAAAGCCTGTGAGTGGACTAAACCCCCCGATCGCGATCATTTCCAAATCTGACACGGTGCGATCATCAACCTGCACAATGGGCAAATGATCTGCCTTGTCTAAAAACTCTTGCCGTTGGTCGGTAGTGGCAATGCGATTGACCAATTGTCCACCGTGGGCGGCAATACTCTCGTGTTGAATCATGATGGGGGGCTAGGAATGAGGGGTTAAGAATGAGGGGTTAGAAATTCAACTAACCTTTGCGACGGGCGGGGCGATTGGCACGTTCTTCTGCATCACGCCGACGGCGATCGCGCCACTCTGCCAAAGTCAGATAAGCTACACCGCCGCTGACCACCAGCAGCAAGCCAAACGCCGCTAAAATCAGAACACTAAAAACAGGATATTCCACGGTTATATTGAAGAGTCGTCCTTAGATAAAACTATGCATTAGGCATCTCGCCTATGTAACACGCAATTACCTTGCACAAGTCACTTCAAAATCCATTGCGCGCCCAAACAACCAACGAAATCGAAAACGTGAAGACCACCAAAAGACCAACCCAACCCAAGCTCAAAATATCCATAGGAACCTGTGAAACACTGTGATAAAACATCTTCACAACTGATCATAGTTCAAAGTGGGAATCTCAGAGCAGCAAAACATCCCACACAACTGTAGATTAATTGCAGGGCAAAAATCAGGCGTTGCTGAATCAAGATATGAAATTCGTAGGGGCAATCCCTTGTGGTTGCCCTTCATTCTAATGAGGGTAGGCACAAGGCGCTATCCCTACAAGTGGAAATCATGTCTGCATTCAGCAACGCCAAAAATCTCAGGTAGAACAGAACAGTGGGACTGGAGAAGCGAAATGATTGAGGGGAATGAAGCAGTCCGCGACATCAAACAGGGTGCAGGGTCGCATCTCAGTTGGGCAGAGCGATGGGAGTCACTCAAGGCAGGTGGGATCGGCGCGATCGCTGCCGGAATACTCTTCGCACTTTTCACTGTGATCAATCACCAGTGGCTCTTGGATTCCGCTAATTCATTGACAACCTCACCTGCAAGCAGCGAAATCACCATTGCAATCAGTGGAGCCATTGCTATCTTGTCGGGCTTTTTGTTTGCCGTCACCTATCGCTATGTGATTCGTCACGACCAAAACGTTCACCTTAAATCGGGAGCCGTTGCCGCTTTTGGCTTAGTGCGTGGACTGGCACAGCTTGATCTAGGGTGGCAAAGGGGCATTGCTCCTTTCACATTAATCGTCCTGCTGTTGGAAAGTTTAGTGCTATTTGCAGGAGTCAGAATAGCGTTAGATTGGGCGATCGCTCACTCCAAAGTCAAGCCGTTTTGATACCGTTTGGCTAAGCACCCTTCGCTAAAAGTTGATAGAAAGCTTCTCCTATAGGAATTTTAGAGCCATCTCTTATTGTGCTTAATATCTAAAATTTGCACTGTAGGTTTGAAGGGATAAATCGCGATGCAGGCAGCTTATTTTTATTTCATTACAAAAAGTTTTTGTAATGAAACCACGTAGCTTTATGAGGAAAAGGTGAATTCCTATCCGTGGTATTGCTTACGCGTTATTCCTGCTCTAAAACAGAATTAAGCAGCCTAATTAATCTACTTCATGATCAAAATCTACTCCCTTCAACCGCGCCAACACCCAAACAAATCTTCAAAAGTTTTCTTAATGTAGTTAGAAACAGCTTTTCAGGTGAGATTGCTGGCTCCCACAAGGCTAGCGATTTCTATTTGGTTGTTCCCATAAAAGTTCAGCGGTTTCTACTTGGTTTTTTAACTCACTTCATTCAATCTATCTAAGTAAGGCATTCACTATGTCGGATTTAATACCCCTACTAGGGACAGGTTCTCATCTGTCACAGTCTTTTCATGAGCAATCGGGTTCATCTCAGTATGGAACTTCGGCTTCCCAAAATTTACTATTTATTGATTCCGCTGTTGCTGATATTGATTCCCTGATTCGGGGGGCTAAATCTAGCAGTGTTTTTGTTCTAGATTCCAATCGCGATGGGGTCGAGCAAATTCTGGACACTTTGGCAAACTATCAAAATATTGGAAGTGTTCACATTGTTTCCCATGGCAATGCTGGCAGCCTCCAGCTAGGCAATACTTATTTAAGTACGCAAACACTGCCCTATTACGGGCTGAAGCTACAGCAAAGCGCTCAAAGTTTAGCCCCTAATGCCGATATTCTGCTGTATGGCTGCGATGTCGGCGCAGGTGAAAGTGGCTTAGCGTTTTTGCGATCGCTCCAGCAGTGGACCGGAGCAGACATTGCCGCATCCACTGACTTAACCGGCAACAGCAACAAAGGTGGCAATTGGGACTTAGAAGTGAGCGTGGGTTCCATTGAAACAGGCTTGATTTTTGACCCACAAACTCTCCAGCAATACAGCGGTGTTCTGCCCACGACCTATCTAAGCGACTTAAACTGGACGTTGGCGACCAATGGTTGGGGCGCAATCGAAAGAGACAAAAGTAATGGAGAAGCCGCAACAGGCGATGGCAAAGCCCTTACTCTGAACGGGGTTACCTATGCCAAAGGCTTAGGGGTTCATGCTGGCTCCGAAATCAACTATGTCTTAGGCGGTGCCTACACTAATTTTTCTTCCAATATTGGTGTAGATGACGAAGTGGGTAATAATGGCTCCGTCGTTTTCCAGGTGTGGGTAGATGGCATCAGACTTTTTAATAGCACCAGAATGACAGGAGCGAGTGCCACGCAACTAGTCAATCTGAACGTCACAGGCAAACAAAATTTGAAGTTGATTGTGACTAATAGCGGTGATAATAACAACTTTGACCACGCTAATTGGGCAGACGCAAAACTGACATCAGGCGATACACCCCCTCCAGCGCCACCTGCTCTTGGCATTCCCATTTACTTAAGTGATCTGAATGAAACCTCAGCAACTAACGCCTGGGGAGCATTTGAGAGAGATAGAAGTAATGGTGAACAAGGAGCGGCTGATGGCAATCCCCTTACCCTGAATGGAGTCACCTATGCTAAGGGTTTAGGAGTTCACGCTGGCTCTGAAATCATTTATAACCTTGGCGGTGCCTACACCAACTTCTCCTCCAACATTGGCTTAGATGACGAGGTTGGTAATGCTGGTTCTGTAGTGTTCCAGGTCTTCGTTGATGGTGTTCAACTCTTCACCAGCGGCACCATGACAGGGGCGAGTGCTACACAACTGGTCAATCTGAATGTCACAGGGAAGCAAACCTTAAGGCTGGTAGTCACCAATGCAGGCGACAACAACTCTAATGATCATGCCAACTGGGCAGACGCAAAACTTACGGCAGGTACAATACTCCCACCCGCACCGCCACCCCCTGAAACGATTGCTCCCACCGCAGCCCTAACTGCTACCACCCTAGTTGCCAGTAGAGCTACTCCCTACACCTTTACCGTTGCTTATACGGATGCAACGGCAGTCGATGTCAGCACAATTAACAACACTGACATTCGGGTAACTGGTCCCAATGGCTTCACTCAACTAGCCCAGCGAGTGAATGTTACCCCCAATGCAAATGGTCAAGCTCTAACTGCTACCTACCAAATTGCTGCACCCGATGGCATTTGGAACTGGAACGACAATGGCACCTATACAGCAACTTTACTAGCTGGAGAAGTTCGAGACACCTTAGGCAATGCATCTGCTACAAATACTCAACTGGGAACATTTCAGGTAGCGATTCAATCCACAATTGTAATTGGAAGAAATAGCTCCCAAGTGAATGAAGGTGGAGTGGTGACGATTCCTATTCAGCGATTAGGAGATACGTCAGGCACCGCTTCAGTGCAGTACTACACGGGGGGTAATGCAACAGCGATCGCGAATGTGGACTATACGGCGATTCTTCCCACAACGCTAGTGTTTGCACCCGGAGAAGTTGAGAAACAGATCACCATTCAAACGCTCAATGATGCGATCGCTGAAGCCAACGAAGTGTTTAGCTTATTGATTGATGGCACCCAGGGAGCAGATTTAGGTCCATCTCGTACCTCTCAAGTTACAATCATCGATCCAAATGCTCCACCCGCTATCACTTATTTAAGCGATTTGATACCCACTGCCGTCATTAATGGCTGGGGACCTATGGAAAGAGATCGAAGCAATGGAGAAGAAGCCGCAAACGATGGCGGACCCTTAACCCTGAATGGTGCAACCTATGCCAAAGGGTTAGGAGTCCATGCGGGATCCGAAATCGACTATGCTCTCGGTGGAGTCTACAACAAGTTCGTTTCTTACATTGGCGTAGACGATGAGGTCGGTAATAGCGGTTCTGTAGTCTTTCAAGTCTGGGCAGATGGTGTACTACTTTATGACAGTGGATTGATGACGGGTGTCACCGAAACAAAGCTAGTGAATATTGATGTCACAGGCAGACAGAACTTGAAACTGATTGTTACCAATGGCGGCGATAACGATAGCAGTGATCACGCTAACTGGGGAAATGCTCAACTCGTAGTAGGAAATATTACCCCGCCCCTACCTCCAGGACCACCACCACCAGTTGACTTTGCCCGAGAGCAGGTCTTTGGCGGCTTGAATAGACCGACCACCTTTGATTGGTCGCCAGATGGTCAGCGCATGTATATTGCTCAGCAGGACGGAGTGGTTCGAGTGGCTGTGAATGGGAACCTACAAGCGCAATCGTTTATTGATATTTCGGCTCAAGTGAATAACGATGCCGATCGCGGTTTATTAGGGCTAACCGTTGATCCATTCTTTGGTCAAAACCAAGGTCGTGATTACGTTTATCTGTTGTTCACCTACGATCCTCCAGAAACTCAAGGGCAAAATGGGTTAGCAGGTCCCGATGGCGGTGGCAATCGCCCCTCTCGCTTAATCCGAGTGACGGCTGACCCAGCCACAAACTACACGACCGTTCTACCCAATAGCGAAGTAGTACTGCTAGGAAAAAATAGCCTTTGGCAATACACCAGCCGCCCCGATGCGGATAGTACCAGTGATTTCACTATCCTACCGTCTGGCATTGTGAATGGGACGACGATCAACGCGCCAGCCGCACTGATTGAAGATGCAGACCCCGCGAACATAGGCAGAGACTACCAAGCAACCGATACAAACTTCGACAACAACAACAACATTCGCGATTATTTGGCGACCGACAGCAACACGCACAGTGTTGGACAGGTTCAGTTTGGTCTAGACGGTTCGCTGTATGTCACTATCGGTGATGGCACGTCTTACAATGCAGTTGATCCCCGTGCAACCCGTGTGCAAGACATTGATAATTTGTCTGGTAAATTGCTGCGGATTGATCCGATCACTGGTCAAGGCTTCGCGGATAATCCTTTCTACAATGGGGATGTTGACAGCAACCGTTCTAAAGTTTGGAGCTATGGCTTCCGTAATCCCTTCCGATTCGCAATTGAACCGGGCACCGGCACTCCCTATATTGGGGATGTTGGCTGGAATATTTGGGAAGAAGTGAATGTGGCAACTAGGGGCGGGAACTTTGGGTGGCCCTATTTTGAAGGCGATCCACAAAATCAAGGATACAGCACTTTGCCGCAAGCTCAGGCGTTCTATAACAGTGGACAACCTGTAGTGAATGCACTTTTGGCTGGCAATCACATTGGGGCAACTGCGTGGGTTGTGGGCGATTTCTATACTGGAAATACGTTCCCTGCGGTTTACAACGGTGCGTTATTCTATAACGATGTGGGCTACGGAAATGTCTATGTAACGTTCTTGAATCCTGATGGCACGGCGGGTGCTACCCAGAATTTTGATAACTTGCAATACATCGTTGATATGGAAACTGGACCCGACGGTAGCTTATATTATGCCAGCCTTTACGGCAATGAAATTGGTCGTTGGACACCAGTCTAGTTTTAGATTGCATGAGGTTGATTAACCAGTAGGTTCATTACAAGTTCCAGGAACACAAGACTAATGTTCCTGGAACTTTTTCAATGGCTATAGCAACGGATGAATAGGTTAGGACACAAAGATCTTTGAGCAATAAGAAAACGGATGGTTGTTGTCTTGACTTTTCTTCGTACTGCTATATCAAACTGTTACTAACTTTTTATTCAACCAAATTCCTGCTTTTGCATGGAGGTATCTGGGATCGGGGTAAATGGCGATCGCCCGATCAAATGATTCCACTGCATTTCCATAGGCATTCATTGCAATCAGCAATAAGCCTCGGTTAAACCACGCTTGATGGTAATCCGGCTGCAAGGAGATCGCTTGGTCGTAAGATCCTAGCGCTGCGGCATATTTCTGCTGACCACAAAGTGCATTTCCGCGATTATTCCAGGCTTTGCAATAGGCAGCATTTAGGGCGATCGCTTGGTCAAATGCTGCGATCGCCTGAGCATAGCGATCTCCTTCACAGTGGGCGCGACCCTGACCTTCCCAGAATTCTGGGCTGTTTTGAGGAGGATCAAATTCCATCATGGTCGTGTACCCTTCTTTCGTTCCTGACTCATTCATTGTGAAGAGCAAAACCCGCGATCGCGGCAACGGATTTCCCTACTATCAGCGGTTCGGTATAGACAAGCAATCAAAACTCAAAACTGTAATAGCTTTCAACCTAAACAACGAATGGCTTCCAACATGCCTTTTGCCTTATTTAGCGTTTCTTCGTATTCCTTTTCAGGAACAGAATCGGCAACTAATCCGGCTCCGGCTTGCACACTAACGCTATGTTTACCATTTCCTTGATTGCGAACGACCATGGTGCGAATGGCGATCGCGGTATTTAGCTGTCCATCGAAGTCATAGTAGCCATAGGCACCAGAGTAAGGTCCCCGGCGGCAGGGTTCTAGATCGTGAATGATTTCCATGGCGCGAATTTTGGGCGCACCGCTGACGGTTCCTGCTGGAAAACCCGCTTTCAGCAAATCCCAGGCGGTTTTGTTGGGTGCCAGTTTACCCACGACATTGCTGACAATATGCATCACATGGGAATAGCGCTCAATCATCATTAATTCATCGACCTTGACCGATCCATGAATGCAGACTCGCCCTAAATCATTCCGTCCTAGATCCACTAGCATTACATGCTCGGCAATTTCTTTCGGGTCAGCTAGCAAATCTTGGGCAAAGGCTGCATCTTCTTGTGTGGTTTTTCCTCGTGGGCGGGTGCCCGCGATCGGGCGCACTGTGGCAATCATGGGATCATCGTCTGCAATTCCCCGATCAACTTTCACGAGCACCTCTGGGCTGGAGCCAATGATCTGCCAGTCGCGAAAGTTAAAAAACGCCATGTAGGGGGAAGGATTCACTTGTCGCAGCGATCGATAGAGGGCAAACGGATCGCCGACATAGTCTGTGGCAAGTCGTTGAGAAATCACGACCTGGAAAATATCACCGGCTCGAATGTGATCTTTTGCGGTTTCCACATTGGCGCAGAATTGGGCTTGCGTGGTATTGCTGGTGAATGCAAGCGGGGCGGCAGACTGGGATGATGGAGTCCATTCCAGCAAATGAGCTTGTTCTGCAAGGGGAGACTGAAGTTTGTGAATGAGTTGAGTGGCGCGATCGCAGGCTTGCTCATAAGCGACGGCTAAATCGGTGTTGGGGTCGCGTAAATCGGCATAGGCGATCGCCCAAATTTTTCGTTTCACCTGGTCAAAAATCAGCAAATTATCGACCTGCATCCATAACCCATCTGGCAAATCATCGGCTGCCGCTGGATAAATGGGGACGCGAGATTCAATCCAATGAATCAGTTCATACCCCCAAAACCCAAAGAGTCCACCAATTCCTGGCGGCAGTGCTGGCAACTTTACTGGATGGTAGGGTTCTAAACAAGTTGCTAACGCGGCAAAGGGATCTCCTTCAAACGTCTGAATAGCGCCGTCTCGATAAGTTTGGGTGGTATGTGTTCCCCGTGATTCCAACACCCACAGCGGATCGCATCCTAAAAAACTGTAGCGCCCAATTCGCTCACCTCCCTCCACCGATTCCAGCAGAAAACTATAGGGTTGCCCTGAACAAACTCGATACCATGCCGAAACGGGCGTATCTAGATCAGCAACCCACTCCTGATAGACGGGCACAAAGTTACCTTGTTTAGCCAGTTCAATAAATTCAGAAAAGTTGGGAGACAGCATAACGGGGGCGATGATTAGGGGACAGGGGAAGTTTTGAATTTTGAGTTCAGAGTTTTGAGTTTTGAGTTCAGAGTTTGGGGTTTGCTACTCGCCACTCGCCATTCGTCATTCGTCATTGTTTAGTCCAATTGAATGGATTCGTAGTGGGGGCATTCTTTGCAAGGACCGGATGGATTGACGGTGCAGCGCAGATAAGGCGATCGCGCGTTGAACTGGCAAGTAATATCACCCAACATATAGCCAAGCCCTTCCACATAGCAATAATCCATTGCTTCCAGGTAAGGGTGAGGACGATATCGCCTTCCTGGGGACACCATCGCAGTATAAGTCCGTTGCCTCATGCGAATTTGCACTTTTCGCATAATTACACAAGACAAAGAACCAGGGATAAACCCAACCAAAAAAATGGCGATCGCTTCAAACATAACCATAAAAAACAAAGAACCAGTCTAGAGCCGCCCTACTCCCCTTTGTAGACTTTACCGCTAACCTAGCCTACTGATCTACGATTGCCAACTATTCAGTCAGGTGATCTCGATCACTCAGAATTCATCATTCCATCACCCAGAACCAAGACCATCCATCACTAACCGAACTCAGGACTATCACACAACTCCAAGCTTTAGCATCACTGAGATCGCGGCTTGAAAGCTTCATAGTACGTTTAGAACTTTAAGAACCGTGCATCTATGACTATGACCCTAATTGCTTGTGTGGTAAAAGAAAGCCTGGCCAGTGGCTACCTCACAGAAAAAGCTGAACAGCGCATTCAGCGGCTATTTGACCAAACTTGTGATTTAGAAGATATCAACGCCTTGGAACAGTTGCAGCAAGCTTTAACAGGCGGACAAGTTAAGCGTCAAACTGAGCAAGACAAGTTAGTTGGCGCAGACCGAGCCTCATTCAGTTAAAACTCATGAAGTTGAGAAACGTGAAGAAAGTCAGGATAGTGAAACCAAGCGTGTGAATTAATAGAGTCTGCTCACTAAATTTCTGCCTTTTCACCCATCATTATGTTTGCCAGAATTCGTCGTCTTTTAAGCCAATTTTTCAGCAAGTCTAGAACGGTCAATAACGAACCGTTAAACAAGGTTAGTTTGATCGTCATTATCTTGATCGATATTTTTATCTTAGTGAATGTTTTCGCTGGATTAGATGATATTAGTCGATGGCACATCAGCCCCTCAGAAGCGTATCCCTGTTATTCTGACTGGAAAGCTTACCAAACCCAAACGGAAGGAAATCGGGACTATAACGCTCTGCGATCGTCTTTAAGCTATTCGGCAGGCGGTGAGTTTGGTTTTCAATCAAATTATCGATCTGCTGAAGTAGGGCGTTTGGGGAAAGTTTCTGAAACCTGTTTGAAATATGCCAGCTACAAAGACAAAGTCAATAACTCAGCTAATCAAGCACTGTTCAAATCTATTGATCAGAAAAACGCTAGCATTGATAAGCTTGAGCAAAATAATCGTGCTATTCAAGCTCAATACGACTCAACCTTACTCGAAAAAATTGCAGGTCAGCCTCGCGATCAGTCGATTAATTTGGTAGGTGCTGAAAAAGCCAAGCAAGAGATAGACAACAATAATCTCAAAATTTCTACCCTTAAAAAAGAAATTTCTACCCTCAAAAATCAACTACTTGAAAAGCCAGAAAGCGCTAATTTTTTAAATCTACTTCAAGATAAACAAGGCTTTAAAAACGTTGAAAATGGCTACAAGCAAGCCTCTTTTTGGTATCCTACTATTCAGTTTATATTCCAAGCTCTGTTCTTGTTACCGTTGATTTTGGGCGCTTTATTTATTCATAGGCTAGCTCAACGCAAGGGTTATGGACTCGCTGCTTTGATGAGTTGGCATCTATTAGTTATTTTTTGTATTCCACTCCTGTTTAAACTGTTTGAGTTTTTGCAAGTTGGAATTTTATTTCAATTCATTGCTGACATTGTTCGCGCTCTTTTTGGCGGTTTACTGTTCCTAGTTAGCTATCTGTATATTTTGCTAATTCCACTGTTTGGGTTTGGAATTATCAAGTTTTTTCAAAAATTTGTTTTCAATGCAAAACTTCAAGCAGCTAATCGAGTTCAAAAGTCGCGATGTGTGAGGTGTGCTAAGAAAATTCGACCTCAAGATCCTTACTGTCCGCACTGTGGCTATTATCAATATATTGAATGTCCAAACTGCCACGAGTTTACTTACAAACACTTGCCACACTGTAAGCACTGTGGACATGCTCAAGATGTTGTTTCTTCATGACCTACTAGTGATTGAAATGGGCGCGTCCCACTTTTGCGCCCTTACCCTAAATCTCTTTCCCAGAGCGGGAGAAGGACTCTAAAATCTCAGTTCTAGTGGCACCCTAGTATCTAGGCGGGTTCTTTTTGGGAATGCTTAACAAAGGCAAGGTTGGACGAGCATCAGTAGACGGCAATGCATACGCCGGGGCACGATTTACAACTACAGTGGGTTTACGGGTGCGAAGCTGCAACCACCGCACCGCGATCGCCATACCAACGATGCCTAAACCTAGCGACATTAATCCCCAATGGGCACTAACTCCACCCATGGCGATGTTCACTGCCCCAACTGTTGCCGCAAAGCTAAGCACAGGTTCCCGACGATATCTTGATTTAAAGCTTCGAGTCCACGAACTATGCATGCAAAGTACTCTACTTTGATCTCTCGAACGTTCAGATATGATTCTAGTTCTTCTAAAAAAGTTTGTGTCTGACACAATGAAAACTCTTTAAAAAACTATCCGCTCCTATCTAGGTAAAGATAGGAGCGGTGTAGCGGGTCATCGGACTGAACCTAACTGCCGGAAGAAACTTTTGCGTAACTTATATTTAAGTTGACTTTAGAGCCTTCCAAAACATTAAATCATGGGCTAGAGAACGGCTCCGGCGCACAGTTGGCTTTTTTCAGTCTGACGACCCATGGTTTTACTGCTATCTGTCATGGGCATCACCTCCTTATTCCTGAACGGTTAAGTTTCAAGGGTTTGCAATTTTGGTGTTTCTCAGAACACCTGAACTTAAGATAGCACGTTTTGCAAAATGTGTGCCTTAGAGGTTGGATTGAGTGCAGCAATCACCATGAACACTAAAACTGTTTTATATTGCTACTAGTTGAGCGATTCCAGAATCTAATATGGGTTGAGAGTCGGGTTCAGAAGTCGTTATTAATCGCGCGATCGCCTGATCAATCAAATCTAATCCCTGCTGCACGTTTTCAATTAGGCTAAGCTGTCCACGCAGATCGGCAGCACCCACAAAGCTTTTGGCATACCAGGTCATGTGTTTGCGAGCTTCGCGCACCCCGCGATCGCCCTTGTAGTCATACAACATTTGCAGATGCGATCGGGCACATTGCAAACGGGCGATCGCGGAGGGCGTGGGTTTCAGTTTTCCCGTTTTGAGGAAATGATCCACTTCGCCGACCAAAAACGGATAGCCCATTGTGCCGCGAGAACACATCACGCCATCGGCTCCCGTTTCTTCTAAGCACTTCACTGCCGATTCCACCGAAAATATATCGCCATTGGCAATCACCGGAATTGAGAGGATATCCTTCACTTTTTTGATCCATTCCCACTTGGCATTGCCGTTATAGCCTTGAGCGCGGGTACGTCCATGCACCGTGATCATTTTTGCCCCGGCTGCTTCCATCCGGCTAGCAAAATCGAGGATATTGATTTCCTGATCAGTCCAGCCAATGCGGGTCTTAACGGTGACAGGAATATCAACTGCATTCACCACCGATCGCACAATTGCTTCCGCTAGTTCGGGCTGCCGTAGCAAAGATGACCCTCCGCCATTTTTGGTGATCTTATTCACAGGGCAGCCCATGTTGATATCTACCGTGTCTGCCCCTTCTTTGACTGCCATCTGTGCTGCTTCTGCTAGGAAATCAGGACGACAATCAAATAGCTGAATGCTGATGGGGCGCTCGTTTGGGTCAACTTCCATGATTTTAGGTAGCTCTTTCACGTAATGCAGCCCAGTTGCATTGACCATTTCGGTATACATCATTGAGGTAGGCGCATATTGCCGCACGAGCCGCCGAAACACCATATCTGTTATGCCTGACAAGGGCGATTGCAATACACGGCTCTGCACTTCAAAGTGACCAATTTTTAGCGGTGCAGCAAGGCGTTTTTGTAAAGCAGGCGACAGCGTAACCATGATGACCTAACCAAGGAAGACTGCTCTTATTCTAAGTCTTCTGGCGGATCTAACAGGGCTAAGTCTTCTATGAGACAGGGCAGTATGGAAATACGGCTGTGGCTTTTATTTTAGGAAACGGCTGTGGCTTTTATTTTAGGAAAGATACGGGTGCAGCAGAATCATAAACGTGGCATAAATTTTTCACAACTGCTTTTTACGGGCTGCTGAAAAGATTTGCCGTTTTGCTCGGATAAGAAACTGCACCACTGAGCGATCGCGGCATCGGCTTGAGGACGCAGCTTTTTATCTTCTAAAGACACCAGATCGGCTGCCATTACTGCAATATCAAACTGATTTCGGGATGCCCGCTCTTGAGCAATGGTATAAATTATTTGGTTCCAATCAGCGATATCTTGCTGTGCCTCTTGATAAGCCCAGTCATTGACCTGAATTTGTCTCGCTTGCTGAATGGCATCGCGGTAAGGGGTTGCCTGATTGCTTCGCACCAATAGCCGCGCAGATTGCAAAATGGCTTTTCCGCGAAAATCATTTTGCTGGGGGACAGACTGAGACACGGATGAATTGAAGCTTGCTACTCGTTGTTCAGGGGGCTGTTCTGCTAGCTGTGCTACTGGAACTTGTTGAGAGGGTGGTGCGGCTAGGACAGCAGACCAGTTGCGCCATAAAACTGCACTAAGTAGAATCCCAGAAACTAAGCTGCCCCATAGCACAAAAGGTCGCCACAAGGGAATTTCTTCAATCGGCTCAGGCTCGATCGCATCAAGTGTAGGAGTGGGAACACTGGCGGTTGCAGCGGTTGAAGGAGTCGCCTGACGATAGGAATTTTCTAAGGACTCGCGCTCCGTAGAATAATTAGGGAGTGGCAGGGGTTGATCAAGAGGTCGGAACGGGTTGCTAGTAAGCTTATTTTGACTGGCAGAGTGAGTCTGGGAGGGAACGTTTGCTGTGGGTAGCGTGAATGCTGCGGTTGAATTCAGTGTGTTTGAATTCAGTGTGTTTATGGTTGAGTAGATTTCAGGGGAGTGAGTTTCAGTCGCGCTTTGAGAAGTATGCCCATTGGTTGATGCCCTATTCCATGTAGATGCAGCAGATGTAGACGCGGCAATGGACAACAGGGGTTGGTGAACGAAAGGAGGTGGGCAAATAGTGACGGGATGTTGGCTGGGTTGCCAATAGTGTTCGCTGAGTTCGGGTAGGCGATCGCTAAGATAATGACTCAGGGTTGCCAAGGTTGCCCCTTGTTGATAGCGCAGACCTTCTAATAGTGCTGCGGTGAACAGTCCATGTCCTAGGCTAGAAATTTCGCGAGAGAATTGTCCTGGTTGACAGGAGAGAATCGTAGGAATCCCGATTTGATGAGCAATCTGTGCAGTTTGAATGCCAACGGTTTCATGAGAAATTGTGGCTTGGCTACGATTGATGTCAAGCAACACGAGCGGCTGTCCGGTGGGTAAAGTGGTTTTGAGCCGCTTCAGCAATGGCGCGATCGCGATGCAGGTTGCCTCGATCTCGCCCGGATTGCCATCGATCGGCACGAAGTAATCCTGCCCACGATGACAAACCCCATAACCATTGAAAAAAATCCAAACTTGGTCATCCGGTTGAAAATAGTTTTGAGCCAGAAACTCGATCCAATTACACAGATTTTCTCGGTTGGGATAGGTTGAGCGTCCTGCTAAAAAAGGAGAGAGTTCAGTGAATGAAAGACATTGATTCAGCGGGAAACCTGCTTCAGATACCAAAAAATGATGCAATGCTTGAACATCTTGCTGAGCGCAGTTCAACGGTTGAAAAGATTGATATTTATCAATCCCAATTAAGATTGCCCATTGTTTCATCACAGATGCCCCATGTCTTTCTTTACTAACATGCCCAAACTAGGTTTTTACACAACAAAAATCTTGAATTTCTTGATATAACTTACTGAAATAAATTAGGTGCAGGCGAACAGCTTAAGCTGCGTTTGATTAAAGGTAGGGCATAATTTATCTGCCTAAAGGAGGCTATATGCTGCTTCTCAGTCTTTCCTAAGATAGTTTCAAATCGATGTTATGTGAGTCATTGTTAAATGAATACTAAACGAATTTATCGACTTGTCAGCATTTTGTAACCACCCTTGTTTGAATGGTCGTATCCCTACTATAAGGGTTTGAATGGTCGTATCCCTACTATAAGGGCTAACCTCAATTGACATAATCTTTCCTTTTTAGACTACTGGTGAAAAACTGACAACTCGTTCTTTTTACAAGATTAGGGACTCATACTATGCTGCTACTGAATCGATCGCTGTTCAACCGATCGCGATCCAACGCCCAAACGACCTATCATCGACGGCAGAGTGCGGCTTGGATTGGTATCACCAGTACTTTTTGTTTAACAGCAGGCTGGTTACTAGAAAATGCGATCGCGCCTACTGTGGTTCAAGCAGTGCCTTTACGGGCGAATGTCATGCTGGATGTGCAAATTGGGGAAACCTATGATGCTTTCATGCAACGAGCAACCGCCGCCGCTAGAGCCACAACTCAGGGCGCATTTAATCGGAATAGTTCAATTTCAGACCTTTCGGTCGTGGTTACGGGACAGAACCAGGGAGCGATGGTTCAAGTATTAACCCTCCGTGCTAGTCGTAATCAGTGGCGGAGCAATCCTAATGCAGGTCGTTGGGCAACTTTTTATCCCACGGCTCAATCTTTACTAGGGCTTGCTGCTCCTGCTCCAGCGTCAACGACGACGGGCATTGCTCAACCTGGAACTACTCAACAACCTGGAACTACTCAGCCGTTTATTCCAGGTCAACCTGTGATTTTGGTGCCTGTGGTTCCAAGTCAGTCGGTGCAGGTAGTTCCGGTTCCAGGTGGAACTACTGTCTCGCCCACACCTGGGGTTTTAACGCCGGGAACGCCAGGTACGATCGCGCCACCCCAACCTGTAAATGGGACGAACAGTACCTCTGCTACAACTTCTCCAACGACTACATCATCTCCAACCACTGCAACTCCAACTTCTCCAACCACTGCAACCCCAACTTTAGAGCAACAACTCTATCAAGATTTTCTACCCTTCCAAACTATTCAATCTCCATCGCAAAACACGCCGCTATCTCGGTAAGTGGATACCATTTTTCTGGCTTATTTTTGGCTTAACACTGCTCGCGCCAACTCATGGGCAGGCGGAGATGGTGATTAATCTGAGGTTTAGGCAGTAGTCGTGTTTCTTCATCCATTGCCTGAGTCAGTTTTTTGTAAACATCCTCTGCTTGTTGAGGTGAATTGCCAATGCTGGTCAGCCCCAGCTTGCCAAACTCCGACAGGCAACCCATTAGGTGAAATACGGTGCCTGTTTCGGTACTGGTGTCAAAGTGAAGCTGGTGATGAGCAATAATATCCATCAGATCGTTTGGTAGTAGACCGCGATATTGATCTTTTTGCAGATTATCGGTGGCGATGTAGTATTTGGGTCGTCCTTGTTGGCTATAAAATAAGCCGCTGGAAAGGTCATATCGCCCATTGGTCAAAAATTTGAGTGTCATAAATGGATGGGTAGTGCCGCCTTTGCGGAGGTTAATTTCGATCGCTTGCACGTCCCATTCTGGTTTTTGGGATTGGTGGGGCTGATGCACTACGACAAAATCAACGGCAAACCGTTCGATCGCGCCTTTTTTGGCTAGATTGCGCCCAATTCGCATTCCCAACTCTTGCAGGGTCAAGCGATAGGCTTCATCAGCTGGAAACCGACAGCCTAAATAAATTTGCCCAGTGGGTCCGCCCAAAATTTGGTCATGGGTAGATAGGATTTCTACTTCGCCCAAGGGTGTAATGTGCCCCTGCACACTGGGCGATCGCTTTTCTCCTTCCAAAAATGCTTCGACAATTGCGCCCATTTCAGGAATACGCTGACTGAAGTTATCCCAGGTTTCGCCTTTTCCTTCAAAATGTAGAGTGGAAAACTGCTCTGTTAATGCCTCTATTCGTGCTAGGTGACTGGTGCGATCGGGGGCAGCGTCTTGAATAGTCTGAAGATCCAGCAGCGCATTACCTTCACCCGAAAACCCTTCATTCAGCTTGACCACCATACGCTTGAGATTGGGTTGGCGTTCCCACAATTGGGCGGCGGCAGTTGCGAGTTCATGCACACTCCACACCGAGTCGCTGCCATCGGGATGAGGAACGTTCGTTTCGGCGAAAATTTGGCGACTGCCGCCTTTGGTGCCCCATTTTAATAAGCCGGGATCAAGTGCGTAGAGGGGAACTCCAAGCTGAACTGCTAAGTTTTGCTCGGCGGATGTGGAGTTATAGCAGATCATAAAACAACGATTGGGACGGACTGCTTGCTGAATCCGGGCAATTAACCGGGGGCGATCGAGAATTTTTTGGCTTAATGGGTTCAAGGAGGAATCATAGGCGGATAGCAGCAATAAGCGATCGCGGGCATGAGAAAAAGGAATGCCGGGTAGCAGTTGCAGGTAATAGTCAATCACGCTGGGGTGTAACGGTTGTGAGGTGACATATACCAAACGGGTACGAGGATTTTGCAGCCGAATTAGAGAAAACAATAGGCGCTCTTCGTAGTGGTGGAAGCCATCAATTTTTTGCAGTTCTCGTTGATCGAGGCTAAGAGATGGCACCACAATAATATCGGTATCCCCAAGCTCAAGAGCTTCCACCGATCGCCATAAATCGCGCAATCGCTGCTGCAAATCGGGAAAAGTCTCTTGCATCCCGGACGGGAAAAACTCGGTCTGCATAATTAGCCTCTTCAAACGACCTATGGAACCTGTCAAGCGCCAAATTACCTGGCAAGGTTGAAATAACTTTCACTAAAGTCTTCAAATTCACAATACGGTTAAACCGACTCTAACAATATGCAAGATTACTTAGTCTTCGGATAGATTTATGGCAACCGATGAATAGGTTAGAACACCAATATTCTTGGAAAATAAGGAATAACGGACAGTTGCTGTCTTGACCTTTTCTCGTACTGCTATATCATGCGTCAGCGTTGAGGAAGAAAAACTCTAAAATACAATATCTAGGTTGAGATGGCGCAAATCAACGATCGCAAGGGTGCCTTCAGTGCCGTTCCAGGTGGCGATCGCGACTTGATAAGCATTGATTAATCCCATTGCTGTTGGGTTCTTCAGTCCATCAATCTGCCCAATCTCTTGCCCCATCCGGTTGATCAATACAATTTGCCCGGTTTCATCCATCACCAGGTATCCCCAGCTTGTAGAAACTAAAAATTTGGGCGCTAAACTCAAACATATGCGTTCGATTCGCAATGGTTTCAAATCAAGCAGCACCAGTGAGTTTGGGTAACCTGGTTCTAATGCCAGCAGACGGTAGGGAGTTTGGGTGAGGGAGAGATACCGAAGCGGAATGGGTAAACTGATGCAGCCCACCCTAGAACCGCGCCGAGTAAATAGTTCAATTTGGATGCCGACAATACAGGCATTAGCGCTGGAGTCGGTAATGGGTGAAAGCGCTGCTCCATGGCAAGAATCGAGGGCTAAGAGTTGGAAGCATGGGGCGATCGCTAGGGCGATCGTGGGTTTGAAAGGCTGTGAATTCTGGAGATTCCAAATATTCAATTGACTGCGGGTTTTATCCAATGATGGCGTTGCTGTTGCCATCCAGCGTCCGCCTGCTTCAATGGTCAACACGGTATCTTGTTTCAGGGTGGCAATTAGTTGAGGCTTGGACTGCTGAGTGCTTGAAGCATTTAGCTTTTGCTGCACAGCGCCCGGTTGTGGGACTGCCACTCGATAGACTGCCTGCTGGGTCGTCACAAAACAGGTTTGAGCGCAGATTTGCATCTGTAAGGCAGGCTCCGGCAACCGGATGGTTGTAAGGAATCTTGAAGATTCAAAACAACTTTTGGGCGCAGAGTTATCAATAGCGGTTTTTCTAGAAAGTTTAGCCTCGCTAAACCACTGACAGGCAATCTGATTACTAAATACTCGATAAAGCGGCTGGGCATCGATCTTTACGCCGTTTTGCACGGTGTTTTGGACGGTAGCCAATTGCTTCACAAGAGTCTGCAAGCTTTCTTGATAATCATGCTTTAAGGGAACGATCGCCCGTTTTGCGGATGAACGCTGCAACCGATTGGGCTGCCATCCTTGATCGAGGTTTTTAGAATTGGCGATCGCGTCCTGTAAAGCGCTTCGCATTTCTGCCGCTGATCGAAATCGACGAGCGGGTAATTTTTGCAGTGCTGTGCGAATAATGGGACGAATTGACTCTGGAATGCTTTCTGGCAGCAGTAACGCTTGATTGAGGTGCGCTGCCATTAAATCTCCAGGAAGTCCAGAAAAAGGACGATATCCCGTTAGCACTTCAAACAGCAAAATTCCGACTGCATAGAGATCGGAAGCAGGCGAATGTTGTCCATAAAAGCGTTCGGGAGCCATATAAGCAGGTGATCCCGTATTGCCAAATCCGTCAGTTGAAAGCTCTTGGCTTAATCGGGCAATCCCAAAGTCAGTAATTCTTGCTGTCCAGCCTGTGGCAGTTGCCACTAGCAAAATGTTTTCTGGCTTAATGTCACAATGCACAATTTCTCGCTGGTGGGCGTGATCAAGCCCTGCCAGAATTTGGACAATCAAATTTAGCCCTTGTAATGGATGAAGCTGTATCTCGTCGCTTAGCAAATCACGCAGTGTGCCGCCTTCGCAGTAATCCATCACTAAACAGCGCCCTGTCGCGGTATGCTCTAACGCCTGACAGGTGACGATATTAGGATGTTGCAAACTGAGTAAAAACCGCAGTTCGCGCAGAAAGTTACGGGTAGAAAAGCGATCGCGGTTCAGTTCTTTAAGCGCCACTAATCGCCCTGTCTTGCGGTGACTGGCACAATAGACGCGCCCAAATTGCCCTTGTCCAACTAGCCCCAGCAGACGATAGTTGGAATGATAAAGCACATTGGTCAGCAGGTTAGACACAGCAAGTTAGACATAGCGGGTTAGATGCATCCCTAAGCACAGAGTGTTTCCATAATTGCAGCATGAGGCATTTGCTGCTCGACTAACAATTCGGCAGGTTGAAGCCGTTTTGCTAGCCCTATGACGAAATAATTAGATTCAGTCCCTAATGACTCACAGGCGGTTTGGATGCAGTGAAGTTCTTTGCCAGTGAGTTGGCTAAAAAAGGAACTTAGAATTCCGGCTTCAAAAAAGCAAATTGGGCGATCGCTTTTGGGGGCTTGGCTAGCAAAGGGAGAATTGGCGGTTTCAATCACCAAGAATCCGCGATTGTGGTGGCTTGAATCCAATTTAAGTTTGCCCCAGCCGTGAGTGATCCAGCATTGCTCAAAACACTGCAAAAATTCTGCCATTGTCATATCTGCGAGCGCTTGCCCATAGTAATCGGTTAGCTCTTCGCGAAAGCGCGTATAGAAATTCTTGCCCCACCAACGACCGCAGTTGAACAGCACTAGTCGAGTCGCCTGCCCGGTTTCTCGATCAAGCCCAGAATAGATCGCTTGAATTAACGTTTCGGGTAGCGCCAGTAGGCGATCGCCCCGACGATTTTCTAGCAAACCTAGCTCTAAATCACTCCGTACATAAGCATCTGTAGTGAAGTAGTTGCCAGGAATTCGATTATTTGTCAGTAAATCAGCAACAGAAATCATAAGTTTTTAGGGAATAGCGAGTAGAGAAGGACTTTTGACATTTCCAGTTTTCTCCCGATGGGAGAGGACTAGGGTGAGGGCAGCATAAGTCACTGTGTACCAATCATTTCAAGCGATTGTTCACGGATTAAGGTTTCTGCCAAAGTTAAGTAGGGAGCCAGCAAATCCATTTCTTGTGGGCTTAATACCTGCGAAAGATGTTGCTGCACCAAAGGGTGAAGCACGGTGTTGATGGATTGGATGTTATACAGGCGCATAGTGCCGCCTAGCCAACTGATTAATCGATCTTGAGCAAAAGATTGATCGTTGAGCAGCAACCCCATGGCGCAATAGCGTAAGGTCAGCATTGCAGTTTTGAGGGCACGCTCTAAATTCTCAATTTTTTCGTTCGGCAACTGAGTTTGAAGTTGGTCGGCAACTGGTTGCATTATTTCTAGTTCGCGATCGCGTAAGTTGCGATAAGCGTTCAGCCGAATCGGGAGCGACTCTACATATTGACTGAGTAAGTGGAGTTCGTCTGATTTTAGATAGCGACTTTCCGCATCGTCAAAAATGGCTTCAAGTTGTGAATGCATGAGAATTAGGGAATAGGGAATAGGGAATAGGGAATAGGGAATGGCGAATGGCGAATGGCGAATGGCGAGGTCTAGATTTTGAATTCTGCTTCTTTCGGACTTCGGACTTCGTAACTCGCACTTCGATCTATCCAAACAAGTCTGAAAAATCATCTAGGGTGAAACTGTCGGCTGAAGGGGATGGGGATGGGGCGGAAACTAAAGCCGCGATCGCTGCTCCTTCCCAGTTAATGGCGGCAAAAAATCGGCTAACGCTGAGGTCTAGGCTAAGGGGCGCATCGGAATACTGCGACGTAACCTCGCCTATTGGCTGAATATTGGGTGGCAAGTCTTCCCAATTTAGGGTACTGAAAAACTCTTGAACTGAGGATTGCAGCCAATTACTGGTCTTGATTGGAGCAGAACCATTTGCGATCGCTACCTGGGTACTCATCGCAATATTGCTCCCTCTTTCAAGCGTTTTTCAATATCTTTTGCGGTTGCCCCTTCATTCATCCAAAAGGAGGCGGCATCAATCCGATCTTGGCTACCGAGCAAAAACTTACAGTAGGTTTCACCCATGGAGTAACACTGGATCTCAATGCAGCTTAGTTGCTTTCGCACCATTTCAGTAAAAAAACCTGCAAACAATCCGGCGTAAAGATAGCAGACGGGCTTGCCGACATCGCCTAACGTTCGAGCTACAGCAGAATCAAACACGTTGATAAACATGAAGCCCTGTTTGCGATCGCCCATATCTACTTCCCATCTGCCCCATCCTTGAGAGGTGAATGGCCACCACCAGGTTTCTAATAAAAACAGCAGATTGGTTTGCCGAATGTTGCGATCGAATTCCTTTTCAAACCATTTCTCAAAGAAGAATGCATCTTTTTGACCCCATTCGCAGCCAATCGTATACATAATGGCTGCTGAAGCGTCTCCCACCTCTTCTTCCAGACCTTGCACTAAACCAATAATGAAATCTTCCGTTGTCAACACATTCAAACTGCCATTCCAATCGGTAATGGTGCCTGTGTTTGCATCAAACTGGAAAAAATCGCGGAAGCCGTAATGGTTATGTTTTTTGGGATTTTTTAACCGAGCAGAATTTTGGTAGGAAGTTGCAGTCACCATAATGTTCTCAATAGCTTAGGAAATGGCTAATTACGGATTCGATCAAATTTGGCGATAGAACCACAGCACTGTCTTTATCAAAAGTTTTGGATGCAGCAATCAAGGTCAAGCAGGATTGCTTTATCCAATCTTGACTTAATATTCCCTCTGTCTGATAGATCTAACTCAGAAAAAGACTGCTAGAGTGCAGAGTTTTGTTAAGGCAAATTATTGTTAAGGCGAATTATAGTGAAGAAACTAGATAAATGAAAAGTGACACCATTCACCGATCGCCCATCGACGCTCCGCAGACGAGGATTCTCATGCTTGCCACTTCCTTACTTCGCTCCAGGGAAATTCCCACCCTCAAATATGCTTCGGCTCTCGATCGCTTTGACGAAAGCTGGGCATCTCCTCTTTCGACGCTTTTAGGGCTAGGGAGAGCCGCTGGTGCAGACTTCATTGAGTTTTTTTTAGAGCGGGTTAATTATATTAGCTGCACTGCTGAAAATGACGCGATTACAAATATTGCCCCCGCACTCACCACCGGGGCAGGCGTGCGCGTCTTTCGAGGACTGACCGATTGCTATGTCAGCACCAACGATGTCACCTTTACTGGCTTAAAATCTGCCCTAGAAAAAGCGCTCGATATTTTGGGCTTACAACTCCCTGCACCGGGAGCCTTCATTCCTGAAACGAACCTGGAACCTCTGCGCGACTATGGCACCCTGCGCGATAAAGATAAATGGATGGGTGAATCTAGCTCAATGCGCGAAATGGGGGATGTATTGCTCGCTGCAAACTCTCGCTTACAACAAAAAGCCACCCATATTCAATCGCGCCGCGCCGACTATTTTCGCAATTGGCAAGAAGTGCTGGTAGTTGCCAGTGATGGCACCTTTGCGCGAGATGTTCGCCTGACTCAATCGGTGGGTTTTAGCTTGCTCTGTGCTGATGGCGAACATCGGTCTTCAATTGGGGAACGGATGGGCGATACTAGCAATCCCAGCTTTCTCCGCACTTGGGATTATGAAACTACGGCGGAAAACGTGGCGGAGTCTGCTGGCAAAATGCTCTATGCCGACTATGTGGAATCGGGGTCTTATCCGATTGTGATGGCGAATAAGTTTGGCGGCGTGATTTTCCACGAAGCCTGTGGACATTTGCTGGAAACGACTCAAATTGAAAAACGCACTACGCCGTTTCTCGATAAAAAAGATGAGAAAATCGCCCACGAAAGTGTTACGGCTTGGGATGAAGGGTTAACTGATAATGCGTTTGGCACGATCGCCATGGATGATGAAGGAATGCCGGCTCAGCGCACGTTGCTGATTGAAAATGGGATTTTGAAGAATTTCATTAGCGATCGCGCTGGCTCTATGCGAACCGGACACCCCCGCACGGGCAGCGGTCGTCGTCAAAACTATGCCTTCTCTGCGGCTTCACGGATGCGAAACACCTACATTGCTCCCGGCGAATATTCTGTGGATGACCTGCTCACTTCCATCGATCGCGGTATTTATTGCAAAAAAATGGGCGGCGGCAGTGTGGGAGCCGTCGGTCAATTCAACTTTGCGGTGGATGAAGCCTACCTAATCGAAAACGGCAAGCTGACGAAGCCATTAAAAGGCGCAACCCTGATTGGCGATGCGACCGAAATCATGACCAAGATTTCCATGTGTGCCAATGATATTGACCTGGCAGCCGGATTCTGCGGTTCCGTCAGCGGCACCGTTTACACCACCGTTGGGCAACCCCATATCAAGGTGGAGTCGATCACGGTAGGCGGACGGTAGGAGGCAGGTTTTAGGTATCAGGGGTGAGGGATTAGAAAATACTAATGCCTTAGAACCTAGGATCGCAGACTAAATATCAAACATCGAATTATACGGGTTTAGCATTTGGAACGTGAATCTTAACGAATTGCGGAAATCTTTGCCCAAATGCCAAACCCCTACCCAACTCAAAACTCAAAAAACTTATGCCAACGATTCAAGAACTTGCAACGGATGCGAAGGCGGCGGCTAGTCGTTTAGGAATTCATAAATTTGACATGGCAGGCTCAATTATTGACGAGTCGAGTGTCAAGGTGGATCAAGGTAAGCCAGATCAGGTGAAAGCCTCGAATCGCTGCACTGTGGCGGTGCGGGTGTGGAATGAACAAGGGGCGGTGGGAATCACGTCTACTACGAATGTTGATCCAGTGGGGCTGGAACTGGCGCTGAAGACGGCTTCGGAAGCTAGCTTTTTTGGGGCAACGGAAAATGTGCCGGATTTTAGTCCAGAGTTTGCGGCTCCTTTGGCAAAGGAATCTCATGAAAAACTGCCAGCCGCTGGGGTTTCAGATTTACTCGAAAAGCTGCTAGGGGCAGAAAAGGAATTAAAGTCAGCCCATGCCGCGATCGCGTCGGTGCCCTATAACAGCATTGCTCAACGGGACAGCGATCGCTTTTACCTCAACAGTGAGGGGGCAATGCGGACGGAATCGGCTTCTACGGCTTCCATGTATTTGTATACGAAAACGGAAGAGGAAGGGAAAAAGCCCCGCAGTGCTGGAGCTTTTCGGATTAGCCGGGGCGTGGAGCATCTGGATGTCGCAGGCTGTGTGAAAGAAGCGGCTGAAAAAACGATTAGCCATTTGAACTACGAAAAAATTACCACGGGCAAATACACCGTTGTTTTTTCGCCCGAAGCTTTTTTGGATTTGCTGAGAGCGTTTTCTAACCTATTCAATGCCCAAAACATTTTGGATAAGCAAAGTTTGTCTACGCCAGAATCATTGGGAAGCGCGATCGCCTCACCGCTACTGTCTCTCGCTGACGATGCCCTCCATCCCGCCAATGTTGGAGTCACCACCTTTGATGGTGAAGGCACCCCCACCCGCCGCACATCTCTGATTGCCGATGGCGTGTTAACTGGTTTTCTCCATAGCTCTGGCACCGCCAAACGACTGAATGCCACGCCCACTGGACACGCAAATATGGGCGCAAAGGTCACGGTTAGTCCTCACTTTTACCATGTGTTTTCCACGGCGATCGCAGAACCAGAATTGGATCTCAATACTGCTGAAAACGTAGTGCTAGTGGATGATTTGCAAGCGCTCCATGCTGGCGTGAAAGCGCTCCAGGGTTCTTTCTCATTACCGTTTGATGGCTGGTTGCTCAAAGGCGGCAAGCGAATTAGCGTAGAATCTGCTACAGTTGCCGGAAACTTTCTCTCTCTACTGAAATCCATCACTCACCTAGGCAAAGAAGCTCATCTCACCCCTTCTGGCGTGTGTCCTTATGTTTGGGTTGAGGAACTGTCGATCACGGGCGAATAGGTAAAGCAGATTTCAATTCAAGTTGCAGGCTTACCCAAAACCTGCAACTTTGCTTTTTAGGCTGCTACTTTAAGCTTCTACAGGGCTAAAATCGCGGAGCATTTTTCTGACTTCCATTCCGTGTAGTTCTTCCTGCCCAATCATAGTCCGGGCATATTCTTCGAGATAAACGCTGGCATCTTCAACCGTTTCTAACAAAGATTTATATAAATTCAGCGCGGTTTTTTCATGGTTTAAAGTTTCTTGCAAAATGTCGAAAACGGAATGCTTGAAGGTTTCTTCCATGGGGGCAACTCGTAAGGTCGGGTGTCCTTCTAGTCCGGTCAAGATTTCTCCGGCTTGCTGTGCGTGTAGTAATGATTCGGTAGCTTGCGCTTTAAAGAAACCCACAATTGGAATTCGGTTTGGTCCTGTCACCATCAAGGAGTAGTGGGTATAGCGAACGACTCCTGCCAATTCAAATTCCATGATGGAATTGAGTATGCTAATGGTTCCTTGAAGATCTAACTCTTTCATTTGAAAAATATTATCAATGAGTCGGATTAATTCTATCTTGCGTTTCAGTTTGCAGAAAGGGTTTCTTTCGGTCAGTCATCTGAATAGACCCAAGACTAAGTAGATCAGGCTTGAAAAGCTAAGGTATATAAAGTTAGATAAAGGTATTGATGTCAACGGTTTGGAGAGATAGACATGGGTGCTTGCTTACGTGTTTTCCTAAATGCTGCCGAAGATCGCGCCTTGTTCGAGCTTCGGCGGGCGACGACCGTTCCTCAACGGGTGAAAGACCGGGCTGAAGTCGTTCGTCTGAGTCATCAAGGGATGTATGTGGAGAAAATCGCCGCTTTCTTCAACTCGAAGAGCGCATGGTGCAAGAAACCTTGGGGCGCTGGCAATCAAAGGGACTAAGTGGACTGTGGGATGCCCCCCGATCCGGAGCGCAACAACGTTGGCAACCAAAGGACATGGAATATCTGGAAGCGTACTTACGAGAAGACCTGCACACCTACAATTGTTGATTGCTTCAAGGATCTGCTATTGTTTTGTTGCTAAATTGTTCATTCTCTGACATTAAAAAACTACTGACTATCGCATTCCTATCGACCAAAAGAAGCGATCGCGCTTTAGTGATAGCGGATATTTGAGGCGCGATCGCCCTTTGGAATGGGCTAGAGCGATCGCCATTGGTTCAAAAAAAGGGCTGTTAGAGTTTTTATAGGTTGAATTGATACTAGAAACCCCAACATCAAAGTGAATGTAACTGTTACGAATGTTGGGGTTCGTTTTTCGATTCAATCTATTGGCAAGGTGCGATTACACGGTTACTGAGGATACAGTCCAATTCTTCTACCTTCATTGAAAGTACCAAAGTAGTAATCTCTATTTTCAGGAATAGAGTATTTTGCAGCCTGAAATCCTGGAGCAGTATCATCATCAAAAGAGACGACGGGATTACCGTATTTTGTCCCTCCACAATCCCCGCCAGATGTCACGTTAGACGTAAATACCCAACGCTGTCCAGAGGGAATAGTGTAAGAATCGTTGTTCACCTTGAGGTTCATCGGGAAACTCATTTTGTTCATCAGATGAAATGTTCTCTTGATTGGGCGCTGAAAGAAACAACCTGTCGCGCCTTCTTCCTCACGCGGAGTTGGAGTTGGAACCGTTGGAACCAGGATACAGCGGCGACCGATACCAGGAATGTTTCGGCACACCTCCTTAGCTGAAACATCACTTTGTAACGCCAAAAACATTGCAGATGCTGATCCAACAACGAGGGAGATTAGAAGCAATGGAGGAAAGCTTTTGGTCATGATTTATGATCCTCTTAGTTAACTTGAGCAGGTTATGATCAGTACTCATCTCCCAAAAAATTTAGCTTCCTACGATCAAGTTTGGCAGTCGGTAAAAGGTCAGGAAAAAGTCAGTTTTTTCTGAGAGGGGTGGATGGGTGAAGGGTATTCTTGATAGAACGCAATAGAGAAGGGCAGAAGGAGATGCAGGTTGAGGAGGCGTTGGCGACGGTTGAGCAGATGAGCGATCGCGGTTGTCTGAGTAAAACCGAAGCGATCGTGTTCCGGCACTGCTGGGAAGGGCTGTCCTATCTGCAAATCGCTCAAACCAGCGGTTATGATCCGGGCTACATCAAAGACACGGGCTATCGCCTCTGGCAGAGGCTTTCAGAAGCCTGTGGCGAGAAAGTTACTAAGCAGAATTTTAAGGGGGTGCTGCGACGAGTGGTAAACAGCGATCGCTCAGCGGCAACCGTCAACGTTCAACCGCAACGT
The DNA here is from genome assembly GCF_040830845.1 of Sivoneniella epilithica UHCC 1019. Classification (NCBI taxonomy): domain Bacteria; kingdom Bacillati; phylum Cyanobacteriota; class Cyanophyceae; order Leptolyngbyales; family Leptolyngbyaceae; genus Sivoneniella; species Sivoneniella epilithica. Next base: position 117,616 of record NZ_JBFPDP010000003.1, on the reverse strand, counting down.
TGCCCAACTCCTCGCCAAGATTGGGGAGACGCGATCGATGTTTCCATCTTCCACGGACGAGATCAGGAACTCAACACGCTCAAACAATGGCTCACGCAAGACCGTTGCCGACTCGTAACCGTGTTGGGAATGGGCGGTATGGGCAAAACTTCGCTATCAGTCAAACTAGCAGAGGTCATTCAAGCCGAATTTGATTGCCTGATCTGGCGATCGCTGAGGGATGCGCCGCCGATTGATGAACTATTGATCACGCTGATTCAGTTTTTCGCTGAACATCAAGAGATTGAGTTACCGGATAGCATAGGCGGCAAATTGTCTCGCTTGATTGAACTGCTGAAGCGATCGCGCTGTTTGATCATTCTCGATAATTTTGAAACCGTTCTGCAAGGCGGCAAACAGGCGGGAACTTACCGCGAAGGCTACGAGATGTATGGCGAGTTGCTGAAGCGAGTGGGTGAAATCGCCCATCAAAGTTGTCTCGTTTTGACGAGTCGAGAAAAACCCCAAGAAGTGGGCGCGATGGAGGGCGATCACTTCCCCGTCCGGACTTTACCGCTCGTTGGGCTAGATATGATAGCGGGGCAATACATCCTTGATGCGAAAGGCTTACAGGGTGCAGTGGATGATCTCAAAGCGTTGATTACTCACTATCGAGGCAATCCCTTGGCGCTAAAGATGGCGGCGACTTCGATTCAGGATTTGTTTGCAGGCGACATTACCCAATTTCTAGAGCAAGGCACGGTTGCCTTTAATAGCATTGGTACTTTACTTCAGCAGCAGTGCGATCGCCTATCCCCCCTAGAGCAAGCGATTATGAATTGGCTGGCGATTAACCGCGAACCGGTGACGATCGCCGATCTTCATGCAGATTTAGTGACTAAACTCCCTCAACCCAAGCTGATGGCAGTGTTGGAGTCCTTGCGCTGGCGAAGCTTGATTGAAAGTAGCGCGATCGGCTTCACTCAGCAACCTGTGGTAATGGAATCGGTGACGGAAGCCCTGATTGAGCAGATGACCCATGAGATTGTGGCAGAACAGCCCCAGGTATTTCTCAGCCATGCACTGATTAAAGCCCAGGTCAAAGACTACGTTCGGGACAGTCAAATTCGGGTGATTTTGCAACCCCTGTGCGATCGCCTGATGACTCAACTCGGCTCACCGAAACAACTGGAACACAAGCTGAATCGCCTGCTGGCACACTTGCAAACGAACAATGTCCATCAAGCCAATTACGGGGCAGGCAACCTACTGAACCTATTCCGTCAACTGGAAAGCGACTTGACTGGCTACGATTTCTCCAACTTGAGCATTCGACAAGCCTATCTACAAGATGTCAATCTGCATCAGGTCAATTTTACAGCAGCGGAATTTGTTCACTGTGCCTTTGCTTCCACCTTTGGCGGGGTTACGTCTGTGGCATTTAGCCCAACTGGACAACTTGCAACCAGCGATACGAACGGCAGCATCCAGATTTGGAGCATCCCAGAGGGTAAACAGCTAGCTCTTTGCACCGGACACAACAGTTGGGTCTGGAGTGTGACTTATAGCCCCTCCCAACCAGTCTTGGCTAGTTGCGGTCAAGATCATCAGGTGCGGCTGTGGGATAGTAACACGGGGCACTGTCTCAAATTGCTGGAAGGACATATCGGAATTGCCACCTCCGTTGCTTTCAGCCCGGATGGTCAATGGCTTGCCAGCACCAGCGGCGATCAAACCATTCGGCTATGGAACGTTGCCACCGGGCAGTGTATGCAAACGCTACAGGGTCATGCGGCTTGTGTTTGGAGCGCGGTGTTTCATCCCAATGGCAAAATCCTTTTCAGTGCCGGTGAAGATAACGTGATTCGGGGTTGGGATATTGAAACTGGGCAGTGTGTGCAAACGCTGAGGGGTCATCAGCATTGGGTCAGGGCGATTGCGTTTCACGCACGCTCTGAGAACGCCACTCATTCAGATGGACAATACCTCGCCAGCGGTAGTTTTGACCAAACCGTGAAACTGTGGGATGTGGCGACAGGCACCTGTTTAGCTACCCTCACCGGACACCACAAACCCGTCACCTCCGTTGCCTTCAGTGCTGATGGTAAAACCTTGGCAAGTGGCAGCTATGATCAAACCGTCAAACTTTGGAGTCTGAGCGATCGCCAGTGCTTGCAGACCCTCCAGAAACATACGAATTTTGTCTGGTCGGTTGCCTTTCATCCCACCCAACCGCTGCTTGCCAGTGGTGGCGAAGACTACACGGCTCGTCTTTGGGATCTCCAAACTAGACAATGTACCAAAACTCTGCAAGGGCACAGCAACTCAATTTACACGATTTGCTTGGCAAACCCTGGCGAGAATGCCCTCAACTCTGACCATCAACTGCTTGCCAGTGGGCACGAAGACCAAACGATCAAACTTTGGAATTTTAATGCTCAAACTTTGAGCACAACGTCGAACTCTCAGCCGTTTCGGGTGCTGCGAGGGCACACCGGGCGGATTTTCTCAATCGCCTTTGCACCCCAACCCGATGCCAATCGTTCCGCCAATCAATTGCTTGCCAGTAGCAGTAGCGATCGCACCATCAAACTCTGGAATCCCCATACAGGTCAGTGTTTGCGAACATTGCATGGTCACACCAGTTGGGTCTGGGCGATCGCCTTTCACCCTACTGAGAATCTGCTTGCCAGTGGTAGTTATGACCACACCGTCAAACTGTGGGACGTGAATACAGGGGATTGCTTAGACACCCTCAAAGGTCACACCAGTTGTGTCTTATCCGTTGCCTTTAGCCCCGATGGACAGTGGCTAGCCAGTGGTGGCTATGAACAAGCCATCAAACTCTGGAACCCGAAAACTGGGAAATGTCTCCAGGCTCTACAAGCCCACCTAAATCGCGTTTGGGCAGCGGAGTTTAGTCCTGATAGTCGCTGGTTGACAACGGGCGGCGATGATTGCACTATTAAACTCTGGGATGTGGCAACCGGAAACTGTATCAGAACCTTTGAAGGGCATACCAGTCCGGTGGTATCACTGCTGTTTAGTGTGGATGGTAACCGCGTGATCAGCGGCAGCGCCGACCAGACGATCCGAATGTGGACTGTCACCACAGGCGACTGCACCGCTATTCTCCAACAACATCAACATTGGGTTTGGTCGCTGGTTCAAACTTCTAATCATGAAGTGTTTTTGAGTGGCAGCCAGGATGAAACCATTCAGGCTTGGAGCCTTGAAACTGGAACTCATCTCAAAACGCTGCGTTGTCCCCGTCCCTATGAAAGCATGATGATTGGGGATACGACTGGCTTGACCGAGGCGCAACAAGTTACTTTGCAGGCTTTGGGTGCGATAGGTGCGATTAAGGATTTTGATGGATAGAGAATCAAGGAAACACAAAATACTGCTACGATTTAACTAATCAGTCTGGGTGACTAGCGCAATGGTAGCGCATCGGACTCTTAATCCGTTGGTTCTGGGTTCGAGTCCCAGGTCACCCACTTCTCAAGTTTTTATGGCGTTAACAAGAAGAGTTGCAGGTAGAGGGAGGCGATCGCGTTTCCCCAAATCGCGGCGATGAATCCGCCCAGCGCAAGAAAGGGTCCGAAGGGAAAAGGCTGTCGGCGGTTCAGTAATCCTAACGCCATGCCGACTCCACCGGCGATCGCGCCTACCAAACATGCTAAAAAGCCACCTAGCAGCAAATTTTGCCAGCCAAGCCAAGCGCCCATCAAGGCTGCCAATTTGGAATCGCCGCTGCCCATCGCCGTTTGACCCAAAGCATAGGAACCCGCGATCGCAATCACATCCAGCAGCCACAGTCCCAACACTGCGCCCACGACTCCTTCCATCACGGCTTGCACTGCTCCCGCAAAGGTTCCGTTGGTAGAGAAACCCACCACAGCACGGAACGTCAGCCCTGCAATCAGTCCAGATTGGGTCAGGGGATTGGGTAGGGTCATGGTGTCGATGTCAATCAGCGCCAACGCCAGCAGCCAGCTAAAAAACAGCCAGTAGCCTAAGGTTTGCCACGTCACACCAAATGCGAGAAAAATCAGCAAAAAAACGGTGCCGCAAACCGCCTCTAGCAAAGGATAGCGAATCGGAATCGGCGTTTTACAGTTAGAACAGCGTCCTTTTAAGCTGAGCCAGCCTGCGATCGGCAGATTTTCCCAAGGCTTGAGGCGATGCCCACACTGAGGACAATGGGAGGGCGGCAACCAGAGCGATTGCTCCGCAGGCACCCGATGGATCACAACACTTAAAAAACTGCCGATCGCCGCTCCCCAAAAGAACACCAGACTATACATCAGCAGACTAGCCAAAAAATCCATAGGAAGGGAATCGCTCGGATGGGACTTGAATTGTTAGATCGCTTTGTCCTGTGGATTAGCCACAAGTGGGATTGACCTATCAATCAGTCTAAAGCAAGACAACTCAAATGCTTTCAGGCATGATAGAGACTCAAATGGATTACTTTATCCTGAAGTGATTCGGCAACATACTGAGGCAACAACGGTTGCGATCGCAAGCCGAGCAATAGTTGCCACTGCAAAGCGCGAGTGGAACAGATGATTTTGGGTGAAGAGGAAATTGGCGAGAAGTAATCAACGATTTAGTACAACTGGGCGGTACAAACCATGAGCAAAGTTATACAAACCACCTACCACGATGGCAATTTAGTATTAGATGAAAAACTGGATGTGGCGCTAGAAGGGAAGAAATTGACTCTAATTCTAGTGGAGAGTTCTGAGGCTTCAGAGCAAACGGGTTAGCCTGTAGTCGATGATGCAGAGCGTAAACGGCGATTTCTCGAATTTCTAGAAAAGTCAAAGCAGTATTCTGCCAAGTTACCCCTCGGCTACAAGTTCGATCGAGAAGAAGCTCATGAGCGATAGAGTGTTCCTGGATATCAACCTCTGGGTTTATTTCTTTGTCAAAAATCCCCCCGAGAAAGAAGAAAAAATTAGAGAATTGGTTGAGTTTCAAGCATTATCAATAATCGTCAGCATCCAAGTTCTAGGAGAACTCTGCAATGTTCTCATCTGAAAAACTACCTTCTCCCAGTCAGAAGCTCAAGCTGCTGTTCTGGATTTAGTTAACACATTTTCAGTTTTAGCAATTGATACATCAACAGTATTGAATGCTTTAGAAATCCATGCTTGATATGGATACTCCTATTGGCACAGCTTAATTACTGCCACTGCCCTCCAGAGCAATTGCAGCATTCTTTATTCGGAAGATATGCAGCATGATCAATTGATTGAAGGCAAGCTCAGAATTATCAACCCATTGATTTGAGGAAGTGCATGATGATTGCCGAACTGCAACCATCCGTAAACCAACGCATCTCAGTTTCCCCCGCACAGATTGCTGAATTCTGCGATCTTGCTGAATTCAGCGATCGCTGGCAGATCATTGAGTTTGCCCTTTTCGGCTCTGTTTTGCGTGATGACTTTCGCCCTGATAGCGATATTGAGGTTCTCGTTACCTGATCAACAGTAACGATGAGCATCAAACCTAGAAGCGAGTACTATGCACTGTTTAAACACTTGCAATTGTGAAATTAGGAAAATACAACGGCTCACCTTCTTGGAAATTGAAGCGTTGATGGGGAAGCTATAGCCTGCCTCAGCACAAGTTTTAGAAAGGCAGAATAATAACTATTTTTAAGAATACAAATCAGATTCAATTTGGCTGAAAGGAACGAAGCATTCTTGAGGCAGCAGAATGGGTTTGCCGGAAAAAATCAGCTTGCCGCGATAGGTGAAGCGATCGATCGCCACTCCCAAGGGACGTTGAATCAGTTCGGGATGAACCTCGTAATAGGTTGTATAAATGCTGCGGGCAGAGCGGATTAAGCCAGGATCAAGCAGAACGTCGAAGTCTGCATCATCAGCTTGAACGGGTGCTTGCTTTTGCGAAACGTATGCCACCGATTTGTACCCCTCTGAGTTTTGAACGAGTTTAGTATACTTGCCCTTGACTGATTGGGATCGATCATTTGTTTTAATAACTATTTACTTTGGCAGATGTGCTGCTTACGCCAAGTTTGCTAGTGCCTTGACTAAGGCTGCCCCCATTGCTTTGCAGCCCAGTAGGGTCATCCCTGTGGACATAATGTCGCCCGTGCGATCGCCCTGATCTAGCACCTGCATCACCGCTTGCTCAATGCGATCGGCTGCGATCAGTTGATCTAAGCCGTATCGCAACATCATCGCCGCGCTCAAGACTTGCGCCAAAGGATTTGCCTTATCTTGTCCAGCAATATCTGGGGCAGAGCCATGCACGGGTTCAAATAAGCCTGGATTAGTCGCACCCAAACTGGCAGACGGTAACATGCCGATGCTGCCCGTAAGCATGGCGGCTTCATCGGACAAAATATCGCCAAACAGGTTGCCTGTGACAATGGTGTCGAACTGGCGCGGATTGCGGACGAGTTGCATGGCAGCGTTGTCTACATACATGTGAGACAGTTCTACATCGGGGTAGTCGGCAGATAGGGCAGTGATGCGATCGCGCCAAAGTTGTGACACTTCCAGCACATTCGCCTTATCCACAGAACAGAGCCGCTTGTTGCGCTTCCGGGCTGCCTCAAATGCCACACGCCCAATCCGGTCAATTTCCGACTCCGCATATGCCATCGTATTGACACCGCGTTGTTCACCCGACTCCGTGGCAAACACGCCCCTCGGTTGCCCAAAATAAATGCCGCCCGTCAACTCCCGCACCACCATAATATCCACGCCTTCCACCACTTCTCGCTTGAGGCTAGAGGCGTCAATCAACTGGGGCAGAATTTTGGCGGGACGCAGGTTGGCAAACAAGCCCAAGGCTGCACGAATGCCGAGCAATCCCGTTTCAGGGCGCAGGTGTCGCGGCAAGGTGTCATATTTTGGGGCACCGATCGCCGCTAGCAAAACGGCATCACTGTTTTTGCAGGTTTCTACCGTCGCAGCAGGCAGCGGTTCACCCGTTGCTTCGATCGCCGCCCCACCCAACAGCGCTTCCTGAAACTCAAAGCTGAGGTCTAGCTGTTGCCCCACGACCTGCATCACCTCCACGGCGATCGCCATAATTTCGGGTCCAATGCCGTCACCGGGAAGAAGCGTAATGCGGTAATGCTGAGTCATAAAGCGTTTAGAGCGGCTGAACGGAAACATTTCCCAAGTTATCAATCATACCGTTTGTTGGGTAAGGGACGAGAGGGATAGAGTTTTTAGTCACCGCCACAGCCACCACAGCCACCACACCCACCACACCCACCACACCCGCCATCCCCACCACTGTCTCCGCCCCCTCCACTTGCGCCACAGTCACCGTTGGCGCAAGTGGTTCCACTCGAACTCCCACTTCTACTGCGGGTGCTGGTGTGTGGCAGTAGCACCCACAGTAGCACCAGAAAAGCAGCAGCAGCACCGATGAAGCTCCAGAGCCACTGAGGGACGGTGATGATGAGTGGTATCAATCCTAGGAGTGATATCCATAGCAAGGGTACGACTAGGGGCAGTTTTAGGATTGAACGAGACAGCCGCCACAATAAGTAGATCGCCATGCCTACGCAGAGGAGCGCAAGATAGCCGATTGGTTTTTGCCGATATAGCCCCAGTCCAAGCCTAGAAATGGCTAAGAAATATAGCCCTGTGATGCAGAGTAGAATACATTGTGGAGCAAATCGCTCAAATGAAAAAGAAGATGCTCTTTGAAAGTCTTCATAGGACTGAAAATAGTCTGTTTGTAAGGTTTTCTGCTGAGCCTGTGATCGCGTCCGTGTCCAGCCATACAGGATGAAGTCTGACAGCATTCCCGCGATCGCAGACAGCACAAAAAATCCTAGAAATTCCAACCCTGGCAACGTCGTGAATCCAGCGACCAGTCGAACGCTTCCGAGCAAAAACAACCAGAACAAAACCGCTGAAAACAGCGGCACTCCAAGCTGAAAGCGGCGATTAAAGCGCCAAAACAGCATTCTGAGCAAGCTGATACTCAGAAAACTGATCCCCACTATGAATCCATAAATCGGTGTAAAGGTGGCGAGCGACATATCCAGCGGATGGGGAAGGGCTGGGGTGAAGGCTGCCCAAGCGGGGTTAGCCCAAAGCGCAATGCCGATAATCAACAATCCAGACAGCCCACTCAGTAAGTCGGGCACGTGAAATGAAAATCGACTCAGATCTGGTTTTGGCAGAATCCAATGGTGCTGAGAATTAATCCGAATAAAATTAAGCTCGCGCCCAAAGCGAATGTGAGGCGGCGACCAAATATCGGCAGGGGGTGGCTGCTGAAAAAAGCGCTCATAGCTTGCCAAGGTGCCGCTATACCAATCATTGAACTTGCCGTGTTCTTGCTGTCCGCCTTTGGTGGGGGTGTGGTGCAGAGGGGTCTGAAGAATTTTTGGACACCACTCTTGCCAATAGGATTGGGTATAGAGCAGATGCAAATGCCAGACTTGATCGACTTGATCGGAAGGGGTAACTGAATGTCCTGCCGCGATCGCCAAAAACGCAAATTTCTTATACTCAGCGATCGCACGCTTAGCGTAGTCAACCGTCCAACCATTCTCCCGTGCTAACCGTTGGCTGAAGGACAAATTCACATCGATCGCATCTAAAGAAAACTGTTGAATTCGCTGATAGAGTTCGGTTTGCTGAGTATTCATGGATGAGTTCTCGCTTTGAACGAACTATTTTCAATGGTTGCTACACGATCTCGCCCACCACTTCCTTAAATTGGCGATCGTTTAGCGATTAGATCGGTTGGCGATTAGATTAATTACCCTGGCTGCATTGTCTCATGGCGGAAACTCCAGAAAAGGATTTTCTTGACGAACATCCCCGAAAGGGTTGTGATCCTGTAAGCTAAACATTGACGATCGGTTCCAACGGAAAACAGCCGTTGGAGGAAACAGGGAAAGCGCAGTGAAAATCTGCCACTGTCCCGCAACTGTAAAGAAGTTTTGAATTTTAAGTTTTGAGTGAGACAATCCAACTTAAAACTAAGAACTCAAAATTTAGAACTCTCTAAGTCAGAACGCCTGCCGCTAGTCACCCTACACACACCGTCTCATCTGCGAGGTACAGAGTGAAGGCATATTGTCGAAGGGTCAGCCTGAAAAGCATGGCTGGCTTAGGTTTTTGTTTGTTACTGGATAGGGCATTTTTTGAAGAGAATGGGCGATCTCGAACCTATAAACAGGATTGTCCTAATTCTAAAGATGTCCTGATTCAACGAAATTAATCTGAGTAGGGGGATCACAGCTTTATCTCACCCCCCTACTCCATAGCAATGTCCATCATTTTAAATAGAGCATCTTAAGTCTTATGGCTGCAAAAATTCCAGTAACCGTCATTACCGGATTCCTCGGTAGTGGCAAAACGACGCTGATCCGTCAGCAATTGCAAAATAATCAAGGTCGCCGCATCGCCGTACTGGTGAATGAATTTGGCGAAATCGGCATTGATGGCGACTTGCTGAGATCGTGCCAAGTCTGCGATGAAGAGGGCGAGCCGAGCGCAACCAATATTGTGGAACTGACCAATGGCTGTCTCTGCTGCACGGTGCAAGAAGAGTTTTTGCCAACCATGCAAGAATTGTTGAAGCGACGCGATCGCATCGACTGTATTTTGATCGAAACCTCTGGTTTAGCGTTGCCCAAACCGCTGATCCAGGCGTTTCGCTGGCAAGAGATTCGCACAGGCGCAACGGTGGATGCGGTGATCACGGTCGTGGATTGTGAGGCTGTGGCAGTCGGCACCCTTGCCGCCGATCTGGGTGCGTTAAATGAGCAGCGCCAAGCCGATCCCAATCTCGATCACGAAACGCCTTTAGAAGAACTGTTTGAAGATCAGCTTGCCTGCGCCGATTTGGTGCTTCTGACCAAGAGCGATCGCGTCGATCTGCCAACCCAAACTCAGGTGAGAAAGCGCGTTCAGCAAGAATTGCGCCCCGGCGTGAAAATGATTTCTTGTAAAAACGGGCAGATTAGCGCTGATCTCCTGCTAGGGTTCAATGCTGCCGTGGAAGATGACCTAGATGCCCGTCCGAGCCATCACGATACGGAGGAAAATCACGAACACGATGACACGATTACCTCAGTGCCCGTGATTTTTGCGACCCCGGTTGAGCCACAAGCCTTATTGCAAACTCTAAAACAGTTGATCGCAGACCAGGAAATCTATCGAATTAAAGGCTTCGTCAATGTTGCCAATAAGCCCATGCGAATGGTGTTACAAGGTGTGGGCGATCGCATTGAAACTTTTTATGATCGCCCTTGGCAGCCCGATGAAATCCGCGAAACTCGACTGATTGTCATCGGTCAGGCACTCGATCACACCCAAATTCTGTCTGCCATTCAACCCCTTCTTATTGCCTCATGACTCAACCCCACGCTATTTTCGTTTGCACCACCTGTGGCAAAAATCAGCAGAGCGATCGCAGTGATGGCGATCGCTTACTTGCCCAACTGCAAACCCTCTACAAAACCTTACTATCACAACAATCACTCTCAATTCAGCCCGTGAAATGTATGGGCGTATGTGAGCAAGATTGCGCGATCGCCCTAGTCTCTCCAGGCAAACGCACTTATTTGTTTGGCAATTTGCCCACCGATGCAGCCCGAATCGCATCTACTGCGATCGCCGTCCTAGAGTGCGCCAGCCAATATCAGGCAAAATCTGATGGTGCCCTTGCCTATGGCGATCGCCCAGAGCTTTTAAAGACGCGAGTGCTAGCAAGGATTCCGCCACTGCCACTGGTCGAGCCTGCCCAAGAATTACAGGAGAAATCCCATGCCGCTAAAAGATAGCGTCTGGCAGGGAAACTTTGGCTACATCAAGCCGTTGGCAAGGACAGTGGACGAGATCGCACTAAGTTTAATGGAGCAATTTTTGGGTAGCGAATCGTCCTAGAATAATTCCAAAAATACCCAACAAAGCGCTTCCTAACCAATAAAACAAGGTTAATCCCAAATTTCCACCTTGGAAAAGCAGGATTGTGTCTAAGGCATAGGTAGAAAAAGTGGTGTAAGAACCTAAAAAACCTACTGCAATAAGTAAACGGAGATCAGGAGAAGCAAGCGATCGCTCTAAGGGGTAGGTAACAAATGCTCCCATCAAAAATGCGCCCGAAAGATTGATAAAAAAGGTGCCAAAAGGAAAATAAGTGCCAAACCATTGACCAAAATATTGTGAAATATAGTAGCGGCAGAGCGCCCCTGGAATTGCTCCTAACATTACAGCGATCGGCGATCGCACAATAGGATCAGCGGTTGCGAGTATAACTATAAATTTATGGATAAAAGCACTCAAAAAATTGTGTATTTGTATCAACATCTAACTGACTAAAATTTAACTAATCAAAAATAGTATATTCACACAAAAAACGGACTAACCTATAAGGGTTAGCCCGCTAGTTTGGGAACGCGTGGAGAGACTACTTTTGCAGTACTAGCTTGACGTTTGCGTTTTGCAAGCCAGGACGCTTAACCTCTGCCAAGGTTTTGTTAACTGCGTACTTTTGGTTGATCGAGTTAATCAACTCGGTTTGATTGTGGCGCTTAGCAACACCCCAAAGATCAGCAATTAGATCAAAAGAACCATCGGTATTGCGAGACCAACCTAGATCATATTCACCTTCCAAGATTGCCACAATATCAGAGCGCACGCGCTGACCGTTGTAGCCACGAACATCAGCTTCAGTTTTGACACTGATGCCTAGATCGCGTAGGGAAGCTTTCAAAATTTCAGCATCAGTAATTTTGGTACGCAGAGTGCTAAAGTGAGACATTTGGGATTTCCTCCTGATAGAGAGTTAAGAACAACGTTTGGTTAGTGGATACTATTAGCCCTAGGGTAATAGCAGGTGTGTTAACTGACTTTGCTAGCGGAGTCGCTAGCCTTTCTACCTGTTGGGAGCAGGAAGAAAGCTTAGAACTCTAATCGCTGATATTCAGCGACAGAGGCTGCAGCAGGTCTAGCTCTTTGACGTGCCCAATCGCGCAGAGCCGTCACTTGTTCGCTCATTGTCTTAGACAAAGGCTGAGTTGCCTTGACCGCTGCAATAATATCCAGTTGAGTAAACTCTCTCTCTTGAGCAAAGGCATCGTACATTGCTGCTACGAGTGCCTGCTCAATTTCTGCGCCAGAGAAACCATCGCTTACATTTGCCAACTGGTCTAAATCAAATCGGGTAATATCCCGTTTACGTTTAGAAAGGTGAATTCTAAAAATGTCTTTGCGCTCTTCCGCATTGGGTAAATCGACAAAGAACAACTCATCAAAACGTCCTTTCCGCAGAAACTCTCCAGGTAATCGCTCCACTCGGTTTGCCGTTGCCATCACAAAGACAGGAGAATCCTTTTCTTGCATCCAGGTTAAGAATGAGCCAAAGATTCGGCTAGAGGTGCCACCGTCTGAATCAGCAGAACCAGCCGTTCCAGCAAAAGCTTTGTCTAACTCATCTATGAATAAAATAGCGGGTGAAATGGACTCAGCAGTTTTTAGGGCATTCCGCAAGTTGGCTTCCGATCGCCCAACCATTGAGCCATCATACACTCGACCCATATCTAACCGCAGTAAGGGCAATCCCCATAGGCGAGAAGTGGTTTTGGCAATCAATGACTTACCACATCCCGGTACTCCAAGAATTAACATTCCCTTCGGTTGAGGTAGCCCATATTCTCTAGCCCGTTCTGTAAAAGCGTTAGAACGCTGAGTTAACCAACGCTTTAGCTCTTCTAACCCACCCACAGACTGAATCGTCTCATCTTCTTCAATGTATTCAAGAATGCCATTGCGACGAATAAGCTGTTTCTTTTCAGAAAGAACGATTCCCACCTCTTCTTCGGTTAAGCGTCCAGTAGTGACTTGAGCTTTTCGGTAAACTTTTTCTGCTTCATCTCGCGTTAAACCTAAAGCGGCTTTCAGCAGCTTTTCTCGCGTTTCAGTGGTGATTCGGCGATTACGAGTTAGGTCTAGCTGCTGGGAAAGAACTTGGTTTAGCTCAGCCATATCTGGCATTGCGAAATCTAAGACTGCCACTTCTTTCTCAAGCTCAATCGGAATCTGCTGAACTGGAGACATGAGAAGAATTGTTCTCTGTGATCCCCGGAAGCTAGCGATCGCATCTCTCAACCAGCGAGTTACGGCTGGAGAATCTACAAAAGGGTGAAGATCCTTAAAGACAAAGATTGCTGGATCTCGTTGCCGAGTTGCCCACTCCACTGCCGCTTCTGGAGAAACCGTATTGTGCTGGGTAACGTTTCTGGGTTGACCGTATTCAACGATTCCGTGAGTCACAGTCCAAAGGAATAAACGGCGCTGAGGCTTGCCCGCTTGAGCGATCGCTGCGATTGCTTGCTCGGCTCGTTCTTCCTCAGAAGTAACCAAGTAAATCAAAGGATACTGAGCTTGGATTAGGATGCTGAGTTCTTCCTGCATATCATCAACTCAAATAGAGACAACTCAGACTGGAAAACCGTTCAAACTACTTGACGTAAAATTACGGAGTCTTTAGAAACAAGGGCTTACTTAGAAAGTAAAGAAACTAGTTCAGCATCGCTCGATGAAGTCAAAACCTGCGAACTTTCTGGAGAAAGACCAACCTGTACGACTTGTTGAGCAACCTGAGTATTTAGGGAAACCATCTCGCCATTGCGTAAAACTAAATGACTAGAACAGTCTGGACAACCGTAAACTCGATGGGACTGACCATGACTACTTTCGTGATGTTCAACAATATCTGGGTTTAATAAGTAAAACGCGATCGCTCGTTGAGCAATATCAGTCATTGTTCCTACATCAACTGCTGCTTTTACCTTTAGCTGCCTGTGTAGCTCTGGGGGTAAATACAACGTAACTTTTTGCTTATCCTCTTTTAGCTTGTCCTGCATATCACTCTCAGTCTTGGTAACCCGGGTTATGAAAGAAAGCATAGCTATCCTATCGGCTGCTGTCAAGACGGCATGATGGCATGACGGCAGTTTTGTTACTTTTATTTACAAATCTGTTGTTGATGAAACTAATAAGACTCACTTACTTGCCGCCCCAAAGTACTTTACCCAATCGCTTTTAGGTATTAAATCTAATTACTTGGGTTTGAGTTTTCATCTAAGCAATATCCGACGGTACAGTGTTTGAAGGAGGTATTTGTTGCATTAACTGAGTCTGAATCAAGGCTTGCAAATCCTCTCTCTTCACTTCAGTGCCCACCATCGTATTACCGGGCACCTCAAAGAAGACGACACTATCCACTGTATCCATTGCCACAATTTGAAACAGGATATGGATAACAGGAATAGGCAACGCGATCATTTGTGGATCTTTCATGGGATAGGGTCCAGCAGACACATCCTTTAAATTTGGAAAGGCATAAATAATCTGCTTCTGTAAGCCACTTTGAGTTTCATGATTGAGCATGGTAACTGCCCAATTTTGTTCTAGAGTTTGGGCAATGTAATATTCTAGGTGCCGCAGTTGAAACGCTAATTGCTTTAGAACAGGCGCGATCGCCTCAATTAAAGCAGGCGTAACTCCATCCTGTGGCGCATCATTGATAAGTTCTTGAAGTTGTGCATCTAAATCTAAAGGCATTTGAATTAATCCACCATGCATAAACTAAATTTCGCAAAAATCCTGAACACTCTGTGGGTCAGAGAAAATTGTGAGAAAGCAAATCTAGCCCAATTCTCTCAACAATTCGTCACCCTTGTTCGTTTCTAACAGGCTTATCAAAATTCACTCTAGACGCTGACTGGTGATTGTTGTCAAAATTGATCAAGATATCCCGATGTTTGTTATCGTTAGGCGTTGGAACACATAGTGATAGAAACTTGCCAAAGCGTGGAGTCAATCTTTCAACTGCTACTAAGTGAACTTAAAGTATCAACAACCGCTTCTGAGCAGCATTGCCGGGATGTGGCAGATCGTCTTTTGAAGGAAGTGACCCGGATTTGCACTGAAAGTAAGCGCATACAAGCTTCTGGGGACCCTGAATCTTGGGCGCTAACCTTGGCAAAGCATCGGCTTCAGCAATGTTTGCACTATTCTAAATTAGGATCTCGGCGAGGAAGAGTTGAGCTTCATAGTACCTTGAGTGCAGTGGTGTACCGCTATATCACTCCGCTTCAAACTCAGTTTAGCTATCAAGCCCGTCTGCCGCTGATTGAAGATTTTCTCCAGAGCTTTTATATGGAGGCGCTCAATGCGTTCCGGCGAGAAGCCCAACTGCTCCCAAGCTACACTCCGAACGCACCGCTCCATCTAGCCGAATATATGGCTTTTACAGAAAGGTATGCGAAACGCCGTATTCCGCTTCCTGGTAATCGTAGTCAGCAACTCATCATTCTTCGAGCGCAAACTTTTTCGCAGCAGCAGCCTTCTGAAACGCCTGTGGACATTGAGCAAGCCGCTGAGGGCATGTCTGGTGAAGCAGATGGCGCTTGGAATGCCGCATCTATGCAGCAGGTGCGAGAGCAGATGGTGGCTCAAGAACCAGAACCCGTGGAGGATACCTTACGTTACACCGTTATTGCTGAACTAATTAGTTATTTGGATGAGCGTAAGCAAAACGATTGCGCTGATTATTTCGTATTGCGGCTCCAAGACTTGCCGACAAGTGAAATCGAAAATATTTTAAGGCTCACGCCTCGTCAACGAGATTATTTGCAGCAGCGATTCAAATATCATCTAATTCGCTTTGCGCTTTCTCATCGATGGGAATTAGTCCACCAATGGTTAGAAGCAGACCTCGATCGCAATTTAGGATTAACTCCTCAGCAATGGCAGGCTTTTCAAGCTCAGCTAGATGAAACCCAAAAAGTATTATTAGCTTTAAAGCAGCAAAAGTTAACCGATGCCGCGATCGCTCAAGCAATGGGCTTTACGACCACTCAAATTCAGAAACAATGGTTCAAACTGTTGGAGCAAGCCTGGGAAATTCGGAATGATTTCTGGGAAATGCAAAACCGCTGAATATCCGGAGAGCGCCTTTCAACCCCTGTATAGGAATTTGTACTATGAATCGTGACCCAGAAAAAATTCAGAGGCATATACTAATGCTGTTGCAGGATCTTCTCCCCACAGCCACTTTGGTAGATGCTGAGGCAGCAAATCAGGCACTAGGGTGCGAGACAACAGGAACACCACCGCTAGATCAATCTAGTCTACTTATGCCCCAAGATAATCCCTCTTCTGTCTCTGGCTATACCGATTCAAAACGCTCTCCCCAAAGAGAGTCACTATTTGAACTTGGAGATATACCTGCTGTGCAAGACCGTTTTCATGCCTTATTAAAACATCGACTGCAAAGCGAAATTCAAAAAAAACCTCCCCTTTTTCCCTGGGAGTCTGTGGTTCAAGACTACGAAACTGATACCGCTTATGATGCAGTAGAAGCTAATTTTGGCTCAGAGACATCTGCTCCTGTTGAGAAAAATTCTAGTGCTAGCATCTGGAATCGACAGTTAAGCACTCTCAACTTGCCTGTATCAGTTCCCGGTTTAGTTTTGGGTCGCCTGCTCAAACAGTGCCAACAAGTGGTGCAATCGTCTCTCCGTGAGGGAGTGCAATTGGTTCAGGCGGTAGAAGACCTATTTCCTGGTGAAGGGCAGGCACTTAATTATTTGGCAGGTTTAGTCGTTGCCTCACCCGTCCGCTCAGGTGTTGCTGCTCCAACTTCCACCGCAGGTGCTAATTTCCCTCAAAGCTATGAGGCAGCGGCTCCAGCCCAGCAAATGGTGTTGTCGCTGTTGGCAGCCCAGCAAATGATTGTGACGCTGACCTTGGCGGTGTCTGCTAGCCAAGCGATCGCTGAGCGCCAGTGGAAAACTGAGCAGGGAACGTTGCAACTAAAAGCAACTTACAACCCCGATCCCACAGATTCAAGTATAGTCGTTCGGGCAGAACTGCCTACAGGTGGACGTTTAACAATCAATGGGGCAGGGCTGCAATCTGTGTCCGAGCGGCGATCGTCTGGCTCAGTAAGTGTAGAACTTTGTGATCCCGAAGTGGGACAAGTCTACCTGCTGGAAGCGTCTTTAGATGATGAAGAAACACCGCTCGTTTTTGTGGTGCGAGTTGTTGAAGGGTAGGGGTTTGAGAGATAAATTCGACCGCTATGGGTGCAAAGCCGCCTGCTAACTATTAACAGTTAACCCGGTAAGGAATTGATGAATCTGCAACATCTCCAGTGGACAAAAAATGTGAAACCTACCGACGGGTGGGCTTATTGTGAGTTTAAATCCTCCGAGCTATTTAAACTGGCTTGGAAAGATGATGAAGCCAATGCCAATAGACCCAAACGGAATGACTTAATTCTGCTACGGCAACACGGGTACGTCACGCATTTAGTCAAAGTTCTGAATCGTCAGGTTGAGCGTGAAGAACGGCAAGGTGATTTCAATCTTTACCGTATTGTTGAAGTAGAATGGTCGATTGACGGCACTAATCCACCCATCTCAGCCAAAGCAGATGTGATCTTTGGTTACTCAGCAGTTCTTGATTACATGGGTGGCAGTGTCATGCAGCTAGAAGAATTGCCTACGTTCAAAGAGGCTTGGGACTCTCAAGGTGGGCTTTCTGCCTTCCAAGATCACGTCCAATCCAAACTGGCAGCCGTTTAAGATTCAATCGCCAAATCCCAATTTTGTGCCATGTCCGATGTGAAATCTCATCCCAGTTTTCCTATGAAGTATCCTCTCCACACTCAATCCAATCCTGTTTCAGGCGATGCGGCAAAAAAGCTGCTTGAAGTGATCGACACTGGCGGGGCGATGGTTAACGATCAAATGCTTGCCTTAGCAAAGCGGCTTTCTGCCCGTCGTCGCCAAGCACAGAAACATGGCTAGTTCTGGTAAGTTTGACGGAGTTGATTTTTCCCAAATTGATATTGAGTCGCTAACCCCTGAAATTCAGCAACTTGGTCAGGGGTTTCGCTGTGTTAGGGGAGAATTTGTAACCTATTGGAAACAGGGACGAATTCAGCGAGAAGCCGATGCCTACCTTTGCCAATGCTGGATTATCAGGGTTGAGGATGCTCTGGTTGGATACATTACGCTTCTAGCTGATAAGTTAGAGGTTGAAGATACACTACTGGCTCAAGAAAGGGTGAAATACCGTACCTTTCCAGCCGTTAAAATTGGACTACTTGCTGTTGATCGTCGTACTAAAGGTCTTGGAGTGCGGTTGACGGAGTGGGCGATCGATTATGTGATTACTAAGGTAACTCCTATCATTGGAGTAAGATTTATTACTGTCGATGCGCTCTATGATCCTGACGTTGAACCACCTTATGATGCATCTGGCTTCTACGAAAAGCTAGGGTTTGAGTTCGCTAATCCGATTGAGCATTTACCACCCGTCAATCCTTATCGCACGATGTATCTTGATTTGAAGCCGCTGATAGAGGCTCTAGCTAGGGAGGAACTGGATGAAGATCAGTTATAGTCTCGCTGTAAGTTGTCGTATAACAACCTCAATACACACAAAGTGCCAAAAGGTGTTGGAGCATTTGAGGAATCTGTAGCGGGTGACGGGAACGATATTCTAGAGCAGGTTTTCTATGTCTACTGGTTTTTGGGTTAGCCGATCGCGATCGCTCCCTATAGTAGGTGCGCTCTTGCACCGCATTAAAACACAGCCTTTACCGACGACGGAAGAGTCAATTTCGCTGCGAATTTTAAGTCAGGCAATGGTGGTTGCCGGGATCATTGCAACCGATGTTGCGGCAGATACTCAAACCAGTCTATGGGCGATTCCGCTGAGCATTGTGGGCGCTTATTGGAGTTGGCTGCATCGACGTAAGGCAAATGTGGCGATCAAGTTTTGTATTGCGATCGGCATGTTGGGCGCACTAGCATTGTTTTTTATGGCATTGCGCCAGCAGTTGAATGATACGCGGCTGATTTTGGCTGAGTTACTGATTCAGCTTCAGGTGCTTCACAGCTTTCATATGCCCCGTCGCCAAGATTTGGGCTATTCCATGGTGATTGGGCTAATTTTGATTGGAGTGGCAAGTACGCTCAGTCAAACGATGCTGTTTGGCGCGATTTTGCTGGTTTTTTTGGCGATCGCGCTGCCTGTTCTAGTCCTCGACTACCGCTCACGGCTCGATTTAGTGGGGAGTAAAGTACGGCGATCGCCCTTTAAGCAACCAGGGCTATCGGTTCGCCGTTTAGGGCTATTTTTAGGCGCGATTTTGGCGTTAGGGCTAACTATTTTTGTGTTTATGCCTCGGCTGCCCGGATATCAGCTTCGTACTTTTCCCGTCAGTGCGCCTCTAAATCAGCAGTTTGACGATAACCAGCAGGTGATTAATCCAGGATACGTGCGGAATGGTAAGGCAGGGGGCAACAATCTTCAATCGGGTAAGGGATTGAGTCCGGGCGAAGTGGATGACACTTTTTACTATGGATTCAACACGCGCATGAATCAAAATCTCCGGGGGGAGATGAAGCCGCAAATTGTTATGCGGGTGCGATCGCAAGCAGAAGGTTTTTGGCGCGTGTTGGCGTTTGATCAATATTTAGGACAAGGGTGGGAAGTCTCCCGCAATAGCGAAACCAAAACTCTGACACGCCCTGCTTGGTCTTATCAGTTCTTTTTGCCACGACCGATTACTATCAATAAGGTGCAGGAGGTCATTCAGACTTACACAGTCGTTTCAGAAGTCCCCAACCTGATCCCGGCATTGACTCAACCCAAAGAGCTTTTCTTTCCAACCACGCAAATTGCGATCGATGCTGAAGGCGGGATACGTTCTCCGCTAATCTTGCCAGAGGGCTTAACCTATACCGTAATTTCAGAGGTGCCCTATCGCGATCGCACTCGCTTAGGAAAAGCCCCTACAAGATATCGACCCGAAATTCAAGACTACTATCTTGCAGTACCCAGTCGTATCCAAGATAAAGTACGAAAACAGACAGAAGCGCTTTTAGCAACCTCTCCTCAGCCGCTTCTGAACCCCTACGAAAAAGCTTTATTTTTGGCGCAGGTTCTAAAAATGCGCTACTCCGTACAGCCAGAATTACCTTACCTCAATCCTAACGAAGATTTGGTGGAAGCCTTTCTATTCAAATATCAGGGCGGCTATCCTGACCATTTTTCCACCGCGCTGACGATTATGCTGCGATCGATTGGCATTCCATCCCGATTGGTGGCAGGCTACGGAGCGGGTGAATTTAATTCATTTACAGGACTGTATGAAGTCCGTAATACGGATGCCTATGCTATGACTGAGGTATATTTTCCCAAGCATGGCTGGTTTGCGTTTGACCCCATTCCAGGACATGAACTGATTCCACCGTCGATTGAGGAAGATCAAACCTTTACGGTGCTGCAACAGTTTTGGAAATGGATTGCTGGATGGCTGCCGTCTCCAGTGTCCAATTTTTTGGGCGGCATATTTAGCGCTATTGTCGGGAGTTTGGTGGGCGCGATCGCTTGGCTAGTTACACAATTGAATCAAGGGTGGATAGGATTATTTACCTTATTACTCTTCACTATTGGGGCTGGTTTTGCCAGTTGGTTGCTATGGCAAAGCTGGAGACGCTGGCGATATCAGCGTTTTTTGCATAAACTCACTCCCATAGAACGCCTTTACCAAGAAATGCTGGATTGGCTGAAGGTTCGGCATGTGGTGAAGCGCACGGCACAAACTCCATTTGAATTTATGCAGGCTACCGTGCAAACCCAATCGACTCATCATGCAGCAACCATTGAGGCAATTTCTCAAGCGTATGTGCGCTGGCGCTATGGAGGGCAACTGCCTGAAAACTTGCAAGAACTACGCGATCAACTAAAAAATCTGAAAAAGCGATCGTCCCATTAATTGGCGCAGCATACTAAAAACCCCTGAGAATAGAATTTTTTCTCAAGGGTTTATTCTGTCAAAGCGGTTCGATCAGAGCGTGCGGTCAACTCAACCTACCAGCCTTTTTGTGATTGAGTGATCACGTAATCGGCAATATCTTCGATCTGATTATCGTTTAACCGACTTCTAAAAGAAGGCATTGCGTTTTTGCCATTCGTAACTTGGGTTCTGATCGCCTCCAAAGAAGCCATGCCATATTTATCTAAAGCTTCTTTTTTCAATGTTTTGCTTGAGATGATGACGTTATTTCCGCCCATATGACAAGCTGAGCAATTGGCGTTAAATAACTTAGCCCCATTTGCAAGATTTGCGGCTGATGCAGGAAAAGGGTTAGCAATGACAAACCAAACTGTCAGATAGATACTCAGTAATAAGGCTTTCACAGGGGGTTTCCTCTACTAGATAAAAGATCGACATTCAAGCGATGAACGAACTATCGCAGAATTGATAGAAACGCGATCGCGGCTAGGAGAAGAAAAACACCCCTGTTTAAAGAGGTCAATAAACAACCGTAGCAAAATAGCGATCTTAAAGTTACAGAAAATCTGAACTAACCACCCACTACGACCTTACCAGCCATTCCAGCCCCCCGATGCGGTTCGCAATAGTAGCTATACTCACCCGGTTGAGCGTCTGTAGGAATAGTGATTTCAAAGCTGGTGCCAGGACTCATTTCCAGCTTTTTGTGAGATAGAGCAGTGGCAACCGCTTTATCACCACCAGGAATGCTAGCGCCATCAAACACAACGTTGTGAGGGGGCACCTTATTAATCACCCACTTCACAGTATCACCAGGCTTCACAGCAATTTTTGCTGGCTCAAATGCCAACATGCCATTATCAGCACCCATCTTAACGGTAAAAGTTTCAGCCGCAGCAGGAGACACGGATACACAGAGGCTTCCTACAAGCAGTAGAAAAGCAGCACAAACTAAACAAAGGCTTTTTACAAATGAAGTGATAGGTTTCATAACGTATTCAACAATCTACAGCGTACGTACACACTAAATTCTAAAACAACTGGGAAGCTAAAGCGCATTTAGAGCAGAAGAGAATCCCGACTAATCTTGAAAGGTTTCCGTACCCCAACCCGGCGCATTTTGAGCCGCCCTTAAAATAAAGCCTGCAATATTTTCAACCATTGGCGTTGGCAACCAAGATTCAGAGACCTGCCGACAGACGAATGTTTCTTCTGTGCCGTCATAAGTCATTGGTTGCCGGAGATATGTCACCAGCGCGTTGATGTTATCACGTTTAGGGGTGGCACCTTGTAGGGCAGCGAGGGAAAGCGGCACGGTTGGATCGGGTAGGGTATTTCCGCCCACATGACAATTCAAACAATTTTTTCCAAACAGAGCTTTTCCAGCAGATAAGTCTTCCGCAGAGAAGAGGCGGGTATTTTCTGTGGTGTCTACTGTTAGCGGAATCGGTTCAGTGACTTTCAAAAAGCGAGTAACGTAGGGGTCAACTGCTGCATAGGCAGGTAGGCTAATGGTGACTATTGGCAAGCAAAGGGATAAGAGGCAAACCAACAGATGAAGCCAAAACTTTTTATGCGGCATGAGACCCCCTAATAAGCTAATCGTGATTTAGTAGTAGATTTTGCCGCCGCCCCATTTGTCTCCAACCACTTTGGGCTGAAGCAAAACGTGACCCGCGATCGCCACTAAATCGTCCTGCGTGAGGTTCCGCATCGTTGGAAAGTTATCTTTACTCTTTAAACTAGGATGAGTTTCAGCGATAGATTGCTCTCCGTCATAGCTAGTCGGATCTTTCATGTACTCCACCAGAGCATCAATGCTATTGCGGGGAGGGGTCGCTAATGATAAGGCTTCTGGATCTAGCCCAACGTTGGGGTCAGTCTTCGTGACTCCACCTGCATGGCACTGAGCGCACGCATATTGAAATAAACGCTTTCCTTCTTTGACTTGCTTCAGGGTGAGGGTAACACTATCGCCGTTTCCATTCAGTGGAATGGTACGAATGGCTGCATCCAGTTCGGCAGCGGTCGCATTACCAACAAAGACCTGAAAGGCAAAGAGTACAGTGGCTACGGTAAGCCAAATGTATCTTTTAAGCATGGTTCTCCTTAGAGTGGCTGAGGTGTACGAGTTTTATGACTATCTATGAAACTTAATAAGAAGTGTTTGAAATTACAAAAACTGACTTTTGCAACAGTCTTCCGGGCAAATCCCAACGCTAGGCAGGCTTATCGAAAAAAACCAAAAAGGTTGGGGAATTTCGGATAGGAAGCTTCTTACTAAATGCCCAAGAGAAAGCGATCGCCAAAAGGCAAACTTTTTCTGTTAGATAGGTCATTAAATGGTCTGCATAACTTGCCGTGTGTTTTTTATGCAAGCAGACTAAGTTGTTTTGATATACCTATCATCCCACTGAGTGATCCCTTTCCCAAAGACTGAAACAGATATTCAGAAATAGGGTTTTCTAATCGGGAATTGTCATGCTAAGCGATCTCGCCTCTGTTAAATGAATTGGCAGATGAGTAGAAGCGCTGGGCTGGTGTAACCGAATCAACCGAGCCAAGGTTGGCTTAAGCTGAGTCCGCAGCACGATCGCATCGACAAACCCATGCTGGAGCAAATACTCTGCTGTTTGAAAATCTTCAGGAAGTTTTTCACGCAACGTTTGTTCCACCACTCGCCGTCCGGCAAACCCAATAGTGGCTTTAGGTTCTGCCAAAATGATGTCGCCTAACATGGCAAAGCTAGCAGTCACTCCACCGGTAGTGGGATGAGTTAGCACCGGAACATAGAGCAATCGTGCAGCCTGCAAGCGGTGAAGAGCGCCCGAAATTTTCGCCATTTGCATCAGGCTGAGCATTCCTTCTTGCATTCTGGCTCCCCCAGATGCACACACAATGATCGTCGGCAGTCGCTCACGAGTCGCCCGTTCAATCAAACGTGTCAACTTTTCTCCCACCACTGACCCCATGCTGCCGCCCATGAAGCGAAAATCCATGACTCCTAGGGCAACAGGTAAGCCATCAAGCCGTCCTACGCCCGTTTGAACTGCATCATTTAGCTTGGTTTTTTCTTGCATATCCCGCAGGCGATCGCTGTAGGGTTTGCGATCTCGAAACTGTAGCGGATCGGTAGCGACCAACTCAGCATCGATCGGGAGCCAAGTATTGGCATCAATCAGTTGACGAATGCGCTCATCACTGAAAACACGATTATGGTGTCCACAATCCGGACATACCATTTGATTTGCCTGCAAATCCTTGGTGTAGGTTAGGACGCTGCATGCTTCACATTTTGACCAAAGCCCATCTGCAATTTCTCGCTCTTGGCGATCCTTACTGATGGGACCAGATTTTTGTCGATTTGCGAACCAATCAAATAAAGACATGAATTTGGGTATTCCTCACGAAGAGCGATTAGGCTGCAATTGTGGTGATGTGCCCTATTGCGATCAGCCTAAGCCGACTCACGATTAATGTCTTAAGCCCTATGCCTAAGACGGCACACTCGATCGTTTAGTTGCGGACTGATTATACCAATTCACTCCCCCCTATCTGGGGCTTATTCAAGAAAGTCCCAGTTTTTAGACAGCGCGGAGGGCTACCGCTGAGCCTAGGCAGATCGTTAGTTTGCTCAAAAATTGGGAACTCTAGCGGGTACTTGAGGCAAAATAAGCATCTTTGGGCACATCTACCACTGAGATTGGACGATGAAACATATTACAGCGTTACACACTCCCTGGGCGAGTTCGATTAGCCTACAAGCAGGGATAATTGCTGATTTGGTCGGCTCATCTAACTATCATGCGATTTCGGACGATACGTTAAAAGATGAGGACAATGCGGGATGGGTGATGGAATTGGATCTTCCAGTTCGCGCCCAGTGGATTGAACGAATTCACTGGATTCGGTTGATCGATCGCTTAGCAGAACATGAGCTTTTGTATCCAGAACAACCAGCGTTCCAGCGTTTTTTAGCAGATTGGCAGCATTTAGAGTTGACTGGAGAAGTTCAGCCAAAATCTGCCGATGCTGAACTGTTCAGCAAGATGCGATCGTGCTGGTTTAATTCACCGACTGATCGCGCCTCAATCGAATTGTCTCTAGCTGCGTGGAAACGCTATGTACAAGCGATCGCCCAGTATCATACCCATGATTTAGTCATCCACACGATGGCAGAATATGAGCAAATGCTGACCAACTTAGGTGGGTCATTTTTTCAGGTTTTACCTTTCCTCTCTGAAACCCAGCATCAAGCCGCTCACTATTTTGGCAGGGTGGATCAGTTTTATAATCATCTGCGTGATCTGCGTGAAGATGCCGAACAAGGAGTCTGCAACTTGCCCAATGAACTTTTAGAGCAGTTTGGGGTGAGCCGCGATGAAATCTTGCAACAGCAAGCGATTAACAATCCTGGCTATCCCAAAATGATGCAGTTTTGGCTAGAACAGTATCTACCCACGCTCCGCCGCAGAGCGCATCAACTGCTAACTGTTGAAAATCTGCATCCCTCTTGGCAGATTCTTTATCACTGGTCGAACTATCGCTATCAGCGCATTGATCGCGTCTTCCGCGATTGCCAGTTTGATTACACTCAGTTTTCTCAAGTTTACTGGCAGCAAGTTCGTGCGGATCTGCCCATAATGCTTCACCATGTTCGCCAGCATTCAGCCCAATCCTTACCGCTTAAATTTCCCCCTCTAAAAATTTCAGCTTCATCGACTCACTCTACTTATCGACAACGAATGCGGCTGAGGAAAACTGGTTTGTATGCTGCTTGAGGTGACGCGATCGCTATTTCTGCAAGACAACCTGCACTACAGCCAATTGAGTGCAACATATTAGCTGTCTTTTGCCGATAATTGCCACAGTTGAATTTGATAGCACAAATGTCGATTAAAAATTTCACCTGCTTGCAATCCTTCCTCAACAGGTTTTTGCATCCAGCGCTTATAAACCCACCGTAACAGTTGATAAATGGGTGGAACCGCGATTTGAACCACATCCGCAATATATTTCAGTGTGCTTAACCCAAATCGGCGAAACGCATCCACACCAATATCAATTGTGGGAGCGGCTTGGGTGGAAATATCTTCCATTTTTACTAAAGTAAACCCATTCTGAATCAGCGCTTGGTGCAAATCTTCCACCACATGGCAATTGGAGAAAATGCCTTCGGTATAGGTCGCATCGGAGCGGAGCATGTCGGCAAGTAACAAGTAGCCGCCCTGTCTCAAGACTCGGATTGCCCCTTGAGCAATATCTTGAGCGCTCATGTATTGGCTACTTTCGCTCAGCAACACCAGATCATAGGACTGCACCGTTTTGAAATCTTCAAATCGAGTCAGGTGAAATAGTGCCCTGCCTGAGGTAGCAGCCAGAAACCGCTCTTGTTGAAAAGGATCGGGTGCGAGTCCTTCAACCGTAAAGCCGCGATCGAGCAAATAGGTCGCATTTCCGCCAGTTCCACAGCCCACGTCCAAGATTGCTTGGGTGCCTTCTGGAATAAATGCCATTAATTTTTGAGTATAGGCGGCTTGGGCACTGCGAAGTTTGGCAATCGTTAAATCTTCGGGTGACTGTGGCTGTGGCTCCCAGTAGCCATAGTGCAAGTAGGGTGAATCAGTAATGTTGAGATAATAGTTGAGCGCGGCATTTTGATACCGTGTTGGGTTAGAAATGCGAAGGGGTAGTGGTGACATTATGAAAATATACTCATGGTTCCTGGGATGACATCAAACAGGGTGGAAATTCTGCCCAGCGATCGCACTTGTTGGTGGCAGTCGAGCGGGGCGATCGCTAAATTATGTAACAAGGTTGCCTTAATACGACCGTTGGCGATTAACAGAATCATAACGTCTTGGTTTGGGTCGTAAATATTTGCCTGTTCTTGTAAGGCGAAGCTCGCGATCGGCTCACAGGCAAGAAGTGTTCCAGTGATGCTGATCATTTGCTGATCACTGTTATAGATAAAAATGTGGATAGCTGCGCGGAAAGCGATCGATCAACCCACACAAGAATTGATAATCCAGCTTTTAACGCCCAAAGCGCTAAGACGGTTTTCTTCCCCTGCCAAGCGATATACAGACTTTCTATACTGTAGATCACAGTCTCAAGCAAAGCAGTGGAAAGATGTCCATGACTCCTAACCCAGATATTATGCAAGCCGTAGAGCGATTGGACTACCGCGTCACTGTGGGTGATGTGGCGGCTCAAGCCGGGTTGGAAGTCGCCGTGGCAGAGCAGGGCTTGTTGGCGTTGGCATCCCAGGTGAGCGGACATCTTCAGGTGGCTGAATCTGGTGATGTGGTGTATCTCTTTCCTCCAGAGTTTCGCTCAATTTTGCGAAATAAATATTTTCGGCTTCAGCTTAAAGAATGGTGGGAGAAGATTTGGCGCGTTCTCTTCTACCTGATTCGGATTTCCTTTGGCATTTTGCTGATTGCCTCTATCGTGCTGGTTTTTCTAACCATTTTGCTGATTACTCTATCGTTGAGTGCGGCAACAAACAGCGATAACGATTCTGATAGCGGAATCAGTATGCCATCAGTTGGGTTTGGTCCTGATATTTGGTGGATTTTTTATCCTGACTACTCTAGCCGTCGTGCGGCTTATCGCCCTGATTCGGGTGGAGAGAGGTCTTCCCTCAATTTTTTAGAAGCAATATTTTCGTTTTTGTTTGGAGATGGCAACCCGAATGCAGATTTGGAAGACCGCCGCTGGAGAGCGATCGCGACGACCATTCGTAACCAAAAGGGCGCAGTGGTTGCTGAACAATTAGCACCCTACTTGGATGATGTGGGTCAAGGCTATGCGCGCGAGTATGAAGAGTATATGCTGCCGGTGCTGACGCGCTTTAATGGACGACCTGAAGTTAGCCCAGAAGGAGGATTGGTTTACCATTTTCCTGAATTACAAACGAGTGCGATCGAACAACGTTTACAGCCGCTCTCTGCTTACTTAAGAGAGCTACCCTGGCGATTTAGTCAGGCAAGCGGTGGGCAGATTACACTAGCGATCGGGTTAGGGACGCTAAATTTAATCGGTGCCATTGCTTTAGGAAACCTTTTGGCAGGCGGGGTTGTCGCGGCTCAAATGGGCGGTTTAGTTGCTTTTGTGCAGACGATTTTCTGGGTTTTGTTGGGCTATGGATCAGCGTTTTTGGCAATTCCGCTTTTGCGCTATTTTTGGATTCAGTGGCGCAACCGAAAAGTAGAACGTCGAAATCAAGCGCGGCAAGATCGGGCGGTTTTTCTGAATGAAGCCGATCAAGATTTGCAGAAAAAGATGCTTTATGCTCAGCAGTTTGCAGGGGAAACCATTGTTGATGCGGATAACTTGGCGTATACCACTGAACAAGATTTGATTGAGCAAGAAGTTGAGCAGACCGACAAGATTGATGCTGAATGGCAACGCCGCTTGGAACAGGGGTGATCGGTGTGCTATTCGCTCACTATCACGGTAGGATACAGATGCATTAACAGAATTTAACAATGGTAGAACGTCCGATCAAAAAATCTGAGCGCTTGGAAAAGGCGGCATCAGAAGGCGAGAGTTTACCTGTCCAGCCGTCTGGACAGCGGGAAGATCGTCCACGTCCAGTTCGGAGTCAAGATCGTCCGGCTGGAGATCATCCGAGTGAGGATCGTCCAAGCATAGACCGTCCGAGTCGCGACAAAGATCGTTCCGGTGAAGACCGTTCGAGCCGCGATAAAGATCGCGATCGCAAAGGGAAGGGCGGTAAAGGGGGCGATCGCCGGGAAGAGTTTAAACCTCCTGCGAATGTGGCTTTGATGAGAGGACCCAAACCACCGAGAGTCAAATCTAAAGCAGAGATTGAAGCGGAAGAAGCCGCCGCTGCGGAAGCCGCCGCAAAAGCGGAAGCAGAAGCCGTCGCAAGAGCAGAGGCAGAAGCTGCTGAAGCTGAGGCAAAAGCTGCCGCCGAGGAAGCCGCTGCAAAGGCTGAGGCAGAAGCCCTAGAAATTGCTGAAGCTGAGCAGGAAGCTGCAAAAGCTGCTGCTGAATTAGAAGTGGCTGAGCCTACAACGACACCCGAAGAATCGGCTGAAGCGACCGATGCTATTCCTGAACCGATGGAATCAGTCCCAGACGTTATGCCTCCTGTGGCGGAAGTCGCTGCTGTTTCGGCTGAGCCTGTGGTTGGTGAGGCGATCGCCCCGGCTGAAGAAATATCGGTTGAAGAAGCCCCGGCTGAAGCAGCATCGGCTGAACCCATTGCTGAAGTTATCTCCGAACCGATCGCAGAAGTTCCAGAGCTAGGAGGCGATTCTGGGGTGAAACGTCCTGCTGCACCTATCAAAAAGATCAAGACATCCGAATCTGCACCAACGGAAAGCTAGGGCTAATTAAATAGCAGAGATCGCGTCTATGGCAGCTTCTAACGCGATCGAAACATGAGTCCAGTGAGTTCCTCCCTGGCAAAAAACTGTGTAGGGTTCTCGCAAAGGTCCATCGGCTGAAAGCTCAGAAGTGCTGCCATCAATAAAAGTGCCGCCTGCCATGACTAACTCACTTTCGTAACCTGGCATGGCTGCGGGCACTGGGTCAAGATAGGAACCGATCGGCGACTGTTGCTGGACGGCACGGCAAAAAGCAACCAGTTTATCTTTTGAACCCAATTGGACAGCTTGGATCACATCCCGGCGGGGAGCTATTGGCAACGGGTTGACTGGATACCCCAATTGGTCGAACACATAAGCAGTTAAATGATTGCCCTTCATGGCTTCTCCCACCATTTGCGGGGCAAGAAAAAGCCCTTGAAACAACAGTCGATTTTGGTCGAAAGTGGCACCGCCGAAACTGCCAATCCCTGGAGCCGTCAGTCGGCAGGTTGCCATTTCTACTAAGTCTGTTCGTCCGGCAACATAACCGCCTGCGGTGACAATCGTGCCGCCTGGGTTTTTAATCAATGAACCTGCCATCAAATCTGCACCGACGGTCGTAGGTTCGCACGACTCAACAAACTCGCCATAGCAGTTATCTACAAAGCAAATCGTGTTTGGGTTCTGCTGCTTAACGATTTGAACAATTTTTTCAATATCCGCGATCGCCAAACTCGATCGCCAAGAATATCCACAGGATCGCTGAATCAATACCAGGCGCGTCTCTGATTTGATAGCATGAGCTAATGTTTGCCAATCAATCTCGCCTGTTTGTGTGAGATCTAACTGGCGATAGTGAATCCCAAACTCTGCTAAGGAACCCTGCTGATGCCCCCGTAGACCAATCACTTCTTCCAACGTGTCATAAGGGGCACCCGCCACGGCAAGCATTTCGTCTCCTGGACGAAGAACGCCATACAGCGCACAGGCGATCGCGTGCGTCCCAGACACAAATTGAACCCGTACCGCAGCCGCTTCTGCCCCCATAACTTGAGCAAACACTCGATCTAACGCTTCCCTGCCTAAATCGCTATGCCCATACCCTGTTACCCCAGAAAAGTGGTGCGTGCCAATTCGGTGCTGGCGAAAGGCTGCTAGCAAGCGTTTCAGGTTTTCCTTGACCTGTGTATCAATACCAGAAAAAATCAGGGATAGTGCTTGTTCTGCCTCTTTCAAAAGAATTGGGCTGTTCATTTTCCGCTTGCTTCTCCAACATAATTCTCAACGCCTTGTGTTGTGGTAGCTAATCTACCCATCTCCACGACGAAATCTCTAGAACGAGCGTCTAGTTCTGCGCCAATTTGGCATTGTACTTCTCATTGGGACGAATGCATGACTGTTGCAACTTCAAACAAACCACTCAAATTAGATTTGCCGGTAGTTTTATTCATGGTGATTGTGCATGGTGGTGCGCTTTTTGCCTTATTACCGAGCAATTTTAGCTGGGCAGCCGTAGGAATCGCAGTGTTCCTCCATTGGGTCACAGGCGGCTTAGGAATTACCTTGGGCTTTCATCGCCTCATTACCCACCGTAGCTTCCAAACGCCTAAATTGATTGAATATTTTCTGGTTTTGTGTGGCACTTTATCCTGCCAGGGCGGTGTAACTGAATGGGTAGGAATGCACCGCTTTCACCATTTGCATTCTGATCAAGACCAAGATCCCCATGACTCAAAGCGCGGCTTTTGGTGGAGTCATATGGGCTGGATGCTATTTGATATTCCAATGCGGGATCAAGTGCCTCGGTTTACGAAAGATATCAACGATGATCCGGTTTATCAATTTTTTAATAAGTACTTTATTCCGCTTCAGATTGCGTTGGCAGGAGTGCTTTATGCGATCGGGGGGTGGCCCTTCGTGGTGTGGGGCGTTTTTGTGCGTCTGATTGCGGTGTTTCATTGCACTTGGTTAGTCAACAGCGCGACTCATATGTTTGGGTATCAAAGCCATGAATCTAATGACAACTCCCGCAACTGCTGGTGGGTTGCCCTCTTAACTTACGGTGAAGGCTGGCACAACAACCACCATGCTTATCAGCATTCGGCTCGTCATGGGTTGCAGTGGTGGGAAATTGATATGACTTGGATGACCATTCAATTTTTGCAGGCACTAGGTTTAGCGAGTAAGGTTAAATTGGCAAGCAAAGATTAACCTTGGGTGATGAAATGCCCTCACCCTAAATCCCTCTCCCTAGGGAGAGGGACTTTGAATTCAAAAGAGGGGCGTTAAATAGTCCCCAATTCAAAACTGTCCTGTCCCTTGAATAATGTGCTTCACCGTCGTGAGTGTCTCTAAGCTAATAGGACCGCGGCGGTGTCCTTTTTGATTAGACATGCCCAGAAAGATCGAGTCTCCTCGTTTAGGATTACGAGAAAAGCGGGGAGATGCATTGATGTAGGTAGAAGCGCTGTTAATACCTAGAGCGAATTGGCGGCTTTCTTGATAGGATTCGGTGACTAAACAATCGGCGTGTCCGCTGCTGTTTAAGTTAATCCAGGCGATCGCGTCTTCCAAACTAGCAACCAGCTTAAAAGCTATTATCTTTGCCAGATATGCCTGTCGCCATTCTCCCTCTTCTGCCAACCGCAAATCGGGGAATTCGGCTGATAAGACGGCATCCCCCCGCAACTCGAACCCTTTTTCCCGCAGGCTATCCCATAACATCAAGAGGGAAGAAGGATTTTGGCTGGGATGAATGAGGACTTTTTCGATCGCATTCACCGGGTCAGGTTCACTTTGGTGACTGTCCAAAATCATCCAGCGCACTGCTTCTAAACCGCCGGAAGGCGACCAATATAGGTAACAGTTGCCCATGGCAGATTTCAGAACGGGAGCCGTTGCTTGCCGGACAATTTGCTGCACTAAGCTAGGACGACCATAGGGAATAATTAGATTTAGATATTGATCTTGAACAATCAGATCCCGTACTAGAGTGCTGTGGTCGGATGCGATGGCTTGAAGGCATCCGTCCGGTAAGCCGACTTTCTCAATCGCTGACCAAAGCGCTTGGGCGATC
Source organism: Sivoneniella epilithica UHCC 1019 (assembly GCF_040830845.1). Lineage (NCBI taxonomy): Bacteria > Bacillati > Cyanobacteriota > Cyanophyceae > Leptolyngbyales > Leptolyngbyaceae > Sivoneniella > Sivoneniella epilithica. The sequence continues at coordinate 85,375 of NZ_JBFPDP010000003.1, read as the reverse complement.
GCAGCATTAGAATGACTCGCTTCGCCACTGCCTTTCAACACTAAACTATTGCCCGTTTTGATGCATAACCCAGCCGCTACTGCTGCCAACTCTGGAAATGCTTCGTAAATCATGGCAATTACACCTAAGGGCATCAATTGCGAATAGATTTGGCAGTGATCAATTTGGTATGCCGCATCCATAACGCGCCCAATTGGGTCGGGTAGCTCACTCAGACGCTTAAGGAGTTGAACAGCCGTTTGCAAGCGTTCAGGAGTAAGTTTCAGCCATTCTAAAATTAGGTCGGGCACCGCCATTTCTCGGCTGGCTTCTAGGTCTAAAGTATTGGCTTCAAGAATGTCATTTTGAGCCTGTTTTAGGGCTTCTGCCATGGCATAAACTGCCTGACTCCGCAGTACTCCCCTTGTAGTAGATAAATGAATTGAAGCCCGATGGGCAGCTTGGACAGCCGCAATGGGATCAGAAGTGAGACCAAGAAAATCCGTCGTCATTGGGTTATCGTCTATATGCCAGTAAGACCATTAAGGCTGGAAGCAGTGCTAGCAGCATAATACCAATCACCAAAACAGCACTATGCGAGGTTGGCTTGGCGTTGAGTGCCAAGGGTAGCCAGATCACCAGCATGATAAAGACAATGCCCAACGCGATCTGCAAGTAATTATCTCTAAAATTGGGGTTGGCAATATTCCACTGATGCCCATTCCATCGCCATGCTTTTTTGTAAGGATAACTACTGGCTAAATGCTCTAACACTTGCCCACTTTCATCCACCACAAAAATCTGCTGACACCGATTACACCCAAAAGCCTCAGTGAGCGCGATCGGAGTCAGTTGCCCTTTACGACGACAAGGACAGGGATACTCTTGGTTTAAATCAATCTTCTGGGATTTTTGCGGTTGCACAGGCAGCACCAGGACTGAAGTTGCTAGTTTTTTGACTAAGAATAACGACTTACCCATTTAGGCAAGCTTTCGTGATCAAGTCTTTCTGTTTACTTAGCAAAAATTAGAATTTGCTGTAGAGTACTTGTCAACGCAATAGTGAGTAATTATTGGAATCTTACCACTCTAACTTTGAAGTCGGCAGGACTTCGATAAACCCGCGATCGCGTTTGGCTTTTTATAAGTAACTGACTAAGATCTCTGGTAAATCCTTAGTGAACGGCTTATGCGGCTAAAAGCGGGTGACGCGATTCGAACGCGCGACATCAACCTTGGCAAGGTTGCGCTCTACCACTGAGCCACACCCGCATAATTCAGACGATCATTACATTCGCATTTTGTACTACGCTTTGTCAACCCCACTCTAACAACTTCTAATTTCTCTCATGGATATTATTCGTCTTGCTGATATTCGGGGCTATGGTTATGTTGGCGCGTTGCCAGAAGAACAGGTTCTAGGGCAGTGGTTTGCGGTGAATGTGACGCTGATGCTCGATTTGGCAGCCGCAGGGCAGAGCGATCGCTTAGAAGACACGCTTAACTATTGCTCGGTGGTTGAAACAGTGCAGCACTTGATTCAAACGTCCAAATTCGCTTTGCTAGAAAAACTGGCAAGCGCGATCGCAGATGCCCTATTGCAGACTCATTCTGCGGAAACTCCCATTCACCAGGTCACCATTGCGCTAACCAAGCTGACTCCGCCCATCCCACACTTTAGCGGTCAGGTGACGGTTGAAATAACGCGCCAGCCCTGTGATGCTTAGCTAGGCAGTTTGAATCGCTTGGGCGATCGCGGTTGCCACCTCTTTACTCTTCCAATAGCTCCCATGGGCATCTCCGCCATTAATCAGCGGCAGCATGGTTTGATTAAAAGGTTTCATTAAAAAATTGGTGGGAATCACAATATCCTCAATTTGCACCGTGTTTTGTGCGCTTTCTAGCAAAATGGGTAAGAGTCCTGCTAAAGGATAGGCGATCGGATCACCGGGATGAGCATAGTTACGCCAAGGTAAGGGTTTGTTGCGTCTTTGGGCATAAATTGATTCCAGCAGTTCTTTTAATTTAGGCGTAAGGTTAAAACTACGACCGCCAGCGGCGTTAATTAAGCTAAACAGGGAAATCGGCGAACCCATGGTGTGGATGCTGGCAACTGGAATGCCAAAGTCTTGGTTTTCTTGAAAGCCCAATCCAAAAAAGCCCGTGCGAATATTCTCAATATTTTGTCGAGTTTCAGGTTCTACCTCAGTCGCTTCCCAACGAGGCGCAAACAAAATATCAAACAAGATCACAGTGCCCCAGCTATGGGTGACTAAATGCAGGCGATCGCCTTTCAGTTGCCCCCTATTTGGAGGCGATTTTAGCTCGTCTAAAGTCAGCCCAATTTGATCCAGTGCTTGATCGCTAATTTGCCGAACTAGGTTTGCGCTAATGTGGCGGCTGAGGTAGAGAGCTGCATCGCCAACAAAGGGCAAAATCTGTTCAGTACGCAGTTTTTGAAACCAAAAATCAGACCATTTAGGCGACGCTTGCAGCCCTTCTAGCAATAAACTCGTCGCCTCCTCGCTAACATTTCCCCAGAACAGATAGATTGGCTTCAATGTTCTGGATGAATTGTTAACGGATGATTGAATACGCTCGAATAGACGTTGGGCATCTTGGCGAAAGCTTGGTTCGCTGCGGGTATTCACTCCATGAATAAATAGCACATAGTCTGTTTGCATGTGAGAAAAGCCTCCAATTTCAGTTCATTCTCTGAAGAGATGATTCTAGAAATAGGATACGTGCGATCGCATGTTGATTTCGGTAAACCTTTGCAACGCGATCGTTGCTTAGGCGGGTTGTCCTGCCCAGATTTTCTCTACAACAGTTGTAGGGTCAATATCTGCCATTTTGCCATTGAGAGATTTAATTCCCATAAAGCGATCGCTTTGGGGCAGCAACAATTTTGGTTCCGTCGGTCCAAACAGCGCCAGCATATAGGTTTTCACCGCAACGGCTAAATGCATCGGGGCACTGTCGGTACAAAGCATCAAGCTAGCTCCCGCAATCATCGCGGTCAGTTTACCAATATCGCCCGGTGTCGTGACTTTTAAGTTGAGGTTTGCCCGTACCAATGTTTGGACAAACTCTTCGTCATCTGGACCCTGCACCACGACCATCGGTAAATCGGGCGATCGCCGGACAAACTCCTGAATAATGCCCTGCCAATTTTCCACTGGATAGATCTTATCAATCCCTTTTTCTTTGGCAAGTTGGCTAGAGCCGCCGTGAATCAAAACATAGCCCCCGTTGCCAATGCCTAAACGCTGCCGTTCTGCATCCGCCCAATCTAAATCGCTCGCTGGCACACTCACCGCCAAATCAGGGCAGGGAGTGGTGATGTTCAACCCCTTCAGGAGATCGTGATACATGACAGCGGCATATTGGTTTTTATTCAACGGGGATGGATGGGTCAAAAACCGATCGCCCCCCCCAGAATATCCCACGCGAACAGGAGTGCCCGTCAACCACAGCAAGAAACCGACTGTCCATTTTTGACCCAACGCTAACGCAATTTTATATTCGCGATCGCGCAAAGTGCCCAGCAAATTACCATAGTCTGCCAGACTATTTCGTCCTTTGAAATCAAACGGGATCACAGAATGGATAGACTTGCTAACCCGATACGCCGCAGCGGCTCGTGGTTCAACTACGACATCAATTTCCGCTTCAGGATAGGTTTGCTTTAAGTCATCCAGGGTTGGAAAAAATAGGATTTGATCGCCAATTCCACCAGGAACCAAGGCTAGGATTCGCATAATATTTCTTTACGCTAAATTCGCTCTTAATTTTAGAAGGTAACCGCTTAAAGAATAAACCATTTGTTCTCTAGATTTGCCTTTTACTTTTTCATCTACTTTGTCACCCCTCTGCGCCAAAGTGGACTGATTGGCGATAATGGAGAGAATTTGTCTCGCGGAGGTGCAACATGTACCTACTTATTCCAGCCGCAGGATCGGGTCGCCGCATAGGGAGCGATCGCAATAAGCTCCTGTTACCCGTTTTTGGCAAGCCGTTAATTGCCTGGACGCTGCTTGCCGCCAAATTGTCTCGCTCGATTCGGTGGATTGGGGTCGTGGGGCAACCCGACGATTTTCCAGACTTTAAGGACATCATCAACGGGATCGGCATGAGTAAAATGGTGCATCTCATTCCGGGCGGCGACACTCGGCAAGCATCCGTATTTTGTGGATTGCAAGGGTTGCCTGCGGTGGCGGAACGGGTGCTAATTCACGATGGGGCGCGCTGTTTGGTTACGCCTGCTTTATTCGATCGCTGTGCTGAGGAGTTGCTCACCTGTCCGGGGTTAATTGCAGCAGTTCCCGTCAAAGACACGATCAAAATTGTGCAGCCGACCAGCCAAATGATTACGGGCACGCCTGATCGCGGCAACCTATGGGCAGCCCAAACGCCTCAAGGCTTTCAAGTTGAAGCGCTCACTCGTTGTCACCAAGAGGGCGAGGATAAAGGCTGGCAGGTGACGGATGATGCCATGCTGTTTGAGCAATGCGGTTTTCCGGTCAAAATTGTGCCCGGTGAGGAAACCAACTTAAAAGTGACGACCATTATGGATTTGGCGATCGCCGAATTCATCCTGCGGCAACGGGCAAAAGAAGCACCCTAATGGTTCCAAGTGCCTTGTTCTAGAAGCAGTAGTTTTTTCCCTTGAAATACTTACAGTTCGCCGTCGGCTCTCACAACGTAGCCATTGTTTCTATAAAGAATTGATCATAGTGTTTCGAGCCATATCGCCGTTTCTACTCCTTTTTTGTAGCATTACTGGACTGTTTTTAAGCGCTTGGATTGTCATTACCGCCTCCACCTTTACGTTCTATCCGTTATCGGTGGGTGCGCCAGAACTGAGTCCAGGGCTGCTGTTAGGCAATGGGGCGATCGCTCTGTTGGCAATACTCATTTGGCAATCTCAGCAAAAACGGCTGGTTTTAGTCAGTCTCATCATTAGTTTGGTGGCGTTATCGCTTAGCATCCTACCGTTATGGCAATTACCTGCTACCCATCAGCGGTTTGCCGCAGAAATGGAGCGATCGCTGGGCGTGCAGCCTGAAGCTATTAAGCTGACTAACGGGCAAGCTCATCCTTTTTCGTGGCACACCTTTTTTACAGGAATTCCGCTTTCTCCAGTACGTTACGATGCCAACATTCAATTTGCCGCACCTGATGGGGTGCCCTTAAAGCTCGATCTCTATCGTCCTGTTGAAAATGGTCAACACCCCACGGTAGTGATGATTCATGGAGGAGCATGGCAGCATGGCAGCCCCCGCGACAATGCGGTTTTGAATCGCTATTTAGCGGGTCAAGGCTACACTGTGGTGGCGATCGCCTATCGGTTGGCACCTCGCTATCGGTTTCCTGCCCAAATCGAAGATGTGCGATCGGCGCTGGAATTTATTCGCCAAAATGCCGCCGCCTATGAGATTGATCTGAATCGGATGGCAATTATGGGGCGATCTGCAGGGGCACATTTAGCAATGCTGGCAGCATATTCAACCAATGCGTCCTCATTTCGGGCTGTGGTTAACTACTACGGTCCTGTGGATTTAACTCAAGGCTACTATGATCCCCCCAATCCTGACCCGATCGATTCCAAAAAAACGTTGAATGCTTTTTTAGGCGGCACTCCTGACCAGTTTCCTACCTTATACCAAGCGGCTTCCCCCATTACCTTTGTGCGCCCCAACCTCCCGCCTACCCTGCTGATTTATGGCGGACGCGATCACATTGTCCAAGCGAAGTTTGGGCGCTATCTATCCGAGCAATTGCAGGCATCCGGCAACACCGCCACCTTCCTCGAAATTCCTTGGGCAGAACATGCCTTTGATGCCTTGCCCAGTGGCATCAGCAACCAACTCGCGCTCTACTACACCGAACGTTTTTTAGCATGGACGATGAAAAAATGACGAATGACGAATCTTCTACGGAAATATTTGACGAGTAACGAAGAAGGAGAACAAGATTTTAAGCTGTCAATCTTTTACCTCAACATTCTGCACTCGGCATTCGCAAGTCTGTATTTTCGGCGTTGCTGAATGTAAGTATGATTTTTAACTGTAGGGGTAGGTCTTGTGCCTACCCTGCCTCAGATCGAGGGCAACCACAAGGGATTGCCCCTATCAATTTCATCCCCAGATTCAGCAATGCCGTATTCTTCTTAGGCTTGAACTTCTTCTAAAATTTCGTCGTGTAGCGAAGTACGGAAGAAGAACATACAGCCTCCGTGAGTTTCAGGAGCATGAGTGCTGCTCGGAACAGAGCGAATGTAATCTCCACTGCCATAGACTTTGTTTCCCATGATCAAATCACCTTGCAGCATAAAGATTTCTTCCACATCGGCGTGATGATGCAAGGGATATCGCACTCCGGGTTCCGCCCGAAACAGCCCAACTGCCTCACGTTTGACTAGATCAATATGCAGCCGTGCAATGGTAACACCAGGAACTTTATAGCGTTCCCATTTAATCGCTTGGTGGCGAACTTCACTGCGGTTAATCAGCGAGGTTGCGCTACGTTCGAGCAGGCGAGCAACGAGAGCCGGAAACGCGGACGCAGGTTCTTGTGTGGGTTGGGTCATCGGCACAGTGCGTCCGATTCGCTGAAAAAGTCGATCTTTCAGATTGGCAGACATTGGCACCTGCGAATTGCCATAGGGCATCGCTGCCACGATCGCTTCAATTTCTGCCAGTTCGGTTGCCAAATCTGGCTCTACAACAATTTGCGATTCCACCCAAGCGCGATCGCCCTCATTCAGCAAGCCAAGGGCATACAGCGGAGCCAATTCACAAAAACAGCGGTGTTCGTCCATCACACATGACTACTAAACAGTAGGTATATACATTGCGGGGCTAGAGTTCCCAACTGCCAAGGGCGATTCGCAGTTTATTTAATCCTAAACGAACGCGGGTTTTGACTGTCCCCAAGGAAAACCCAGTTTGAGCCGCAATCTCACTCTGAGTCATGCCTTTGTAATAGGCTAACTCTAAAACCAGACGTTGCTCTGGAGGTAGGGTTTTAAGGGCGGCTAACACTTGAGTTTGGCGTTCAGAGATTAGGGCATCTTCAATCGGATCTACGCTCGATCCGGCAATTTGGATCTCTACCGCATCTACAGAAGTGGTAGGCAGTTTTGCCGATCGCTGAATTGCCCGGAGGCGATCTAAAATACGGCTGCGAGTCAACATAAATAGCCACGTATCTACCCGACCTTTTTGAGTATCGTAGCGCTTGGCGATTCGCCACACTTGGGAAAACACATCTAATACGACTTCTTCGGATTCTTCAACGGAGCCTAGGCTTTTGAAGGCAACCGAATAAAGCACACGAGCATAGCGATCGTACAATTGAGCAAGCGCCGTTTCATCCTGTTGAGCAATTCGGGCAAGGATGAAGGATTCATCAAAAACTGGCTGGGTTGCCATTGAGAAAAAGTCCTTCTCCAAACTCTCAGGTTGACAAATTAATGGGAATCAAAAAACAGCTACTTTTAAACAGTGCGTTTCTTTGAAATCAGCATTGATGTCATTTAACCATACGCGAATAGTTGCTCAAATAGTCTAAAAGCTTGATTTAGGCGTAAGAGAGAATCGGGACGAACCGTAAGTTTCAGGTTGCGTCCCGACTGGGGTAGACCTATCCCGACTGGAGTAGAACTATACGGTTAAGATCCAGCGATCGCGGTTTTGAGCGCTCACGAATGCAGCAGGCACCACTTCCAGGTTCATACCCAATGATTTAAATGCGGCTCGAATCACGGTGGCATGAGAAGCTTCAGTTGAGCCAATGCTAGCGCCGGCGGTAATCAGAGCCGGGGTTTTGAGTCTCGAAATTTCTTGGGTATAGGCGATCGCGGCATCGGTTTCTAGTGCTAGTGCCAATTTTGCAATGTTTACATCCGAATCGACATTACCTTCTCCCTTTTTTAGGTAGCCCGATAGGTCATAGCTGGTTTGGGCAATTACCGGAGTGCCGCCCAAACTACGGATTGCCGATGACAATACATCTCGATGTTGTTTATGATCTGCCTGATTCGCCAAGGCGATCGCCAAAACCGCTTTACCTACATCAGTAGTCGTTAACTTTCCAGCCGCAAAACTATACGCCCAAATCGCCTGATGTTCATAAAACAGCGCCCCATTCAGCACTTTAACGTCGTTCTGTTTGTCCATAGGCGCGGCAGCCTCACTGCGATCAGGTAACAGCGCTTGTAGTCCAACGGCTCCAGCAACCCCCAAACTTGCGATCGCGCCATTCACCAATAAATCGCGGCGAGACTTTGCTACTCGTTGAGTCCGCCGAGTTGGGGCAGGCGGCAAACTTAGATTTTCACGTTCCATAACTGGTTTTCCTCTCAACTTAAAAAAAGACAAAGATGCATGTGAGCCGGAGTATTGCTGATTCAAACTAGCAACCTCTTCGCCTCTAAGTGGTTTATGCAGATCCCGTGCTAAATCAACACAGGATAGGCAAAAGATGAGCGATCGACTGCTGAAATATGCTTTTCTGAACAGTCTGCACGGATATACGTCATTCGTCACTGGATGGATCTATAGGGAAGATTTTTTTTGTAATTTTCTGGTCAAAACGCCGCCTGCGACTCACCTTGTACCGTAAGAATGATGTTCTATCCAAAAACCTTGTTTACCTTGATTCATATATCTTGCTGGACATCAAACATCAGATAGCTAGTGGACTAAATATTAAAGATTGAGGCAAGCAACCGATGATTAGTGATGCTGTTACCCGCTCGAATAGTAACCCGACCGATCCTAGAAACCGGACTGTTATTCATCCAGTAAATGATATATCCAGTGCAAATCTAGAAACACCGATTAATTCATCCAACTTCACCAAAACATTTCTGAACAGCTTGCCTGCTTATCGGAAAGGTATTAGTGTTTCGCGGTGCGGCGTAGAGGCTGGGATTGCCCACGGGCTATGGATTATCGTGCCTTTTGCAAAGCTTGGACCTCTACGGGATACCCCCAGTGCCAATCTGGCTGGACTGGCTTCTGGAATTGGCTTGTTGATTATTTCAACGATTCTCATCCTTTTATATGGAGCAAGCAATCCGCCTGCACCTACATTGACATTGACGGCTCCACAGCCTCCCGAGGAATTTAAAACATCAGCCGGATGGACTCGGTATAGCACTGGCTTTTTAATAGGTGGAGTTGGAAGTACTGTCTTTGCTTATTTTTTACTGACGCTTTTTGGATGGTAAAAATTGGCGGTTAGAATTTGGTTTGTTGCTACCCCCTTTTCCCAAAACGATAGAGTTGCTGCACTATTTAGCTAACTCCATCGTTTTTTATAGTTTTAACGTGATGTGCAACTTTCCTGAAACAACGCAAAGATGCCTTTACCCTAGCCCCCTGTTGGTAGGAGAAAAAATTGGACGACAATAATCTTTGGGTGGTAGGTAAATACTTTCTAAACAATAACTTCCCCCTCTAGACAGATTATTTATGCTCTAAAGAAGCCCCAAGATAAGAAAGGTAAGACGCGATCGCGCTATTGCTACCTGTTTCAGCCACTCACTGTCTTGGGCACAGTGAACACCAGTAAACGCTTCTGCTAGAGTAATAATTATTTTGATGGTTACGGGGTAAGGATGAAGCACAATGCTGCACCATATAGAGTGCTAATTGTTGACGATTGTTCTGAAACGCGAGAACAGTATCGTCTAGCATTACTAGCAGGAACAGTCGCTTCATACGAATTTTTAGAGGCAGTTTCTGGTTCGCAGGGATTAGAGGTGCTGCGGACTCATACAGTTGATGGAATTATCCTAAACTTTCAATTGCCCGACTTGAATGGGCTAGGGTTTCTAACAAAGATAAAAGCAGAGATACATAACCCGCCGCCTGTTGTAATCATGGCAGACGATCGCTCGGTGGCGATCGCGGTGCAAGCAATGAAACAGGGCGCTACTGATTATCTAATTAAGCAAGAGACAAGCGCCGACCAACTGCGGATATCCCTGCAAAGCGCGATGTCAAAAAAGGTCAGCCCAATCTCTTTGCCTTCAGATATTGCAGCCCAAACAGGTGATCCGCTCCAAGACAGCCTGCGATTGCTTCAGCAGATTGCTGAAACGACTCCCGGAATTTTGTATCTCTACGACTTGAGTGAACAGCGCAACATCTATGCCAATCGCCAAACGGGTGAACTGTTGGGCTATAGCACCGAGCAAATCCAGGCGATGGGTTCTAATCTGCTGTCAACCCTAATTCATTCCGATGATTGGGCAAGCATTCCGCTTCATTTCGATCGCCTGCAACAAGCTCCTGACGGCACAGTGTTGGAATTAGAATATCGGATGCAGCACGCGAATGGCGAGTGGCGTTGGTTTTTGGGTCGTGAAGTATTATTTGATCGGTTACCAGATGGACAAATTCATCAGATTCTGGGCATTACTCAAGACATTACCAGCCGAAAACAAACTGAGTTAGAGCTAACCCGCGCGATCGCGCGATTTGAACAGGCTGCCTATGCAGTGAATTGTTTGATCTATGAATGGGATTTTCTGACCGATGCAGTTGATCGCACGAGAGGACTGACAGAACTGCTGGGATATGACTTAGAAGACGCTGAGCCAACCAAAGAATGGTGGGGAAGATTAGCCCATCCTGATGACGTTGCTCGGATGCAAGAGCAGCCTTCTGATCTATCGAGCATTGATCGCTACAGTATCGAATATCGAGTGCGACATAAACAAGGTCACTATTGCTGGGTACATGATCAAGGGATTATCGTTAAAAACGAAGCAGGTCAGCCCATTAAAGCTGTTGGCAGCACTACCGATATTAGCGATCGCAAACGTGCAGAAGAATCGCTTTTAGCCAGCGAAACCCGATTGAAGAGTTTCATGGATGCGAACGTGGTCGGCATCCTGTTTGGTGATGTTGAGGGAGGCATTCAACAAGCCAATGATGAATTTCTTCGCATCGTTGGCTATAGCCGAGACGACTTGGTAACGGGCAAATTACGCTGGAGTGATATTACCCCACCGGAGTACTTGCCATTAGATGAATTGGGTATTGCTGAAGCTCAATCTAGGGGAGCTTGCACACCTTATGAAAAAGAATATATCCGTAAAGATGGTAGTCGGATTTCAGTCTTAGTTGGCTATAGTCTGCTGGGTGAATCTCGCCAAGACTCGATCGCATTTATTTTAGACATTACTCAATCCAAGCAAACTGATCTAGCTCTGCGCCAAAGTGAAGAACATTATCGATATCTAGCAGAAGTAATTCCTCATCTCGTGTGGACTTGTAACCCGGCAGGATTATGGACTTACGTCAATCAACAATTTTGTGATTATACCGGGTTAACTCAAAAGCAGGCATTGGGTTTAGGCTGGTTAACTGCGGTGCATCCTGATGATATGCAATACACTTATGAAGTGTGGACAGCAGCCGTTGATCAAGGTCAGCCTTACACCCATGAATATCGACTCAAGCAGCAAGCGGATGGCATATATCGCTGGCACACAGCGCAAGGGTTGCCCTTAAAAAATGCTCAGGGTCACGTCATTAAATGGTTTGGCACTTGCACCGATATTCATGATCAAAAGCAACTCGCTGATGAACGGGCACACTTGCTAGAACTAGAACAGACGGCTCGGGTTGTGGCGGAAGATGCGAACCGCGCTAAGGATGAATTTTTGGCGATCGTCTCCCATGAATTGCGATCGCCAATCAACTCGATTCTTGGTTGGGCAAACCTACTCCGCACTCGGTCTTTAGATCCCACTATTCTTCCCCGTGCCCTAGAAGTGATTGAACGCAATGCCCGTTCTCAATCTCAATTGATTGAAGATTTACTCGATGTTTCCCGAATTGTGTATGGAAAGTTGCAGATAACCGTTGCACCCGTGCAATTAGCTTCTGTGATCCAAGCTGCTCTTGAAGTTGTGCGCCCGATGGCAGAAGCAAAATCGATTCAGATTACCTGCACCCAAACCACTGATCAAAGCGGGGAAGGCAAAAATTATCCACTGCTACAGGTTCTAGGAGACTTTAATCGCCTGCAACAGATTGTTTTGAATTTGCTATCCAACGCCATTAAATTTACTCCTCATGCAGGTCATGTAAATGTCAATCTCAAAGCAGTCGGGAAAAATCCTTCTTCTGAGCCTCACGCAATCTCTTGTCCCGCTTACGCTCAACTTACTGTTACGGATACTGGCAAGGGAATCAATCCCGAATTTATCCCCTATGTCTTCGATCGCTTTCGTCAGGCAAACACGGGCACTACTAAATCCTATGAAGGTTTGGGTTTGGGCTTAGCGATTGTTCAACATTTGCTGGAACTCCATGGCGGCTCGATTACGGCTGCAAGCAATGGAGAAGGGCAAGGAGCCGCGTTCACTATAGTCTTACCATTGCTAGAAAATGATGATGTCGATATCGAAGGACAATCCAATAAAAACTATGCCTTCCCTACTTTAAATCCTCCATCAACATCGAATCTGCCTTTAGCAGGAATCTCAGTGTTAATTGTGGATGATCAAGCGGATGCCTGTGAGTTTGCCATGATTGCCCTCGAACAAGCGGGTGCCGATGTCGCGGCGGTTTCATCTAGCCAACGCGCTCTCCAAGCTTTGAATACTCATAAAGTTGATATCCTAGTGAGCGATATTTCCATGCCAGCCGAAGATGGCTATACCTTGTTAAGGCGAGTTCGATTACTCCCGGCGGATCAAGGTGGCGCAATTCCAGCGATCGCGCTCACCGCCAATTCGCTTGACGAAGATCGGGATAAAGCGCTGGCTGCGGGATTTCAATTACACATTTCTAAACCTGTAGAGCCAGATTATTTAGTCGCTTTGATTGTCAGCTTGACGCGCTAATTAAAGCTGTAGAGAAAAGAGAAAAACTGACCTACTGTTCATCAAATTTCGTTTCATAGTTTGGATCTTGGGTGCCGAGGAGCTTATCCCAAAACGTGAAATACAGCCCGTAATGAACGGTGTATTTGAGGTGATGAATGGAATGATGGGCAGGACCAATGAACCATCTCCCCAACCAATGATGCGGAAACCAAGGAGGCAGGCGATCGATGCCGAGATGATTTAACACTGCCCAAACCGTCATAGTGGTCAATACTGCAAGCAACGTGATGAAATGCAGTGGCAGGACAAACACAATGCCGACCAAAAAGAGCGACTGAACGATCGCCTCCAAGGGATCAAAGGCAAACGAAGTCCATGGGGTCGGATGGCGCGATCGATGATGTCCCTGATGCAACCAGATAAAGAGTGATGGATGGTGGAATAAGCGATGGGTGAAATAGAAGTAGGCATCTTGAAGAATCAATACTACACCATAGCTCACTCCTAAATACCACAGTTCATACTCTTGAGCGTGGCTATACAATCGGGTCATGCCTCCGCCATAGGCTGACATAATGAATGCTGCCGCCAGTGCAAACACACCCGCCGAAAATACTGAGAGTTGAATATCTGATTGAATTGATCGCCACGAGGGAACCTGATGTCGTCCTGCAAGTTTCACAATCGGATTCACAAGTGACTGGCTAGATGAGGCATAGAAGCACCAATACAATCCTCCTGCTACTAGAAAATATCGCGCTAGAATAATTCCAAAAAAAGCGATGCCATAAAACCCAAATGAGTGATCTATCAATTTAGTCTCCTTGCCATTCCCGTTCCAGTTCCTTTTGAGGGACTAACAATGTGGCTTCAAAGTCTTGCCGAATTGCCGCTATACCTTCGTAGTTACTAGCAATCTATCAGAAGTTACTTGGGATCGGAGTAGCTTTTGCTCAGGACTAATACCGTTTTGAGTTTTGAGTTTTGAGTTTTGAGTTTTGTTCGCGAAGCGTCTCCGCAGGAGATATTTTGAATTGTAGAAGCTTTACTCAGTCACGGTCTCAACCTCAGATCTGTTGCATCCTTTATTTGAAGTGGTATAAATTGCCAGTATGACTATGCGATCGCCCCAATGCCACTCGGATCGCGACTGGGTTGGCTGACTAAATTCCAACAAAAAACCGACAGTTTTGTAAAAAACCTGCCGGCTAGTCGTGTGTTCCCTGTTGATGACTCGGCTTTAAAAGTTGAGTCCTCATTAGTATGTCTGTGGACTGAGGTAGGAGAAGCGATCGCGATCATCTACCTGTGTGATCATTATCACAACTTAAATCTAGCTAAGGGCTGATGGATATTCAAAATTTCTGGCGTTGCTGAATGCAGATATGAATTGCCCTCATCCCCAACCCTTCTCCCCAGGGAGAAGGGTGCTAGAACTCTTGTTCCCTCTCCTGTGGGAGAGGGCTAGGGTGAGGGCTGCAAAAGGCTTAAGCACAAAATCATAGTTCTATTCAGCAACGCCAAATTTCTAGTGTTCCACTGAATCAAGCTTGGACTTTAGCCCTAATCAGCTACCGCGATCGCCACTCCTGCTAGTAATACGAGTGCCCCAAATAACATGATAGTACTGGGGATTTCCGCAAACAGCAAATAGCCTAAAATGCTAGCGAAAACAGGCTCTAGCAGAATGATCAGCGTAAGTAAAGTGGGTGATACCCAGCGCACAGACCAATTAAAGCTGGTGTGCCCGATTACCTGTGGCAAAAGTGCCATTAAAATCAGATACCCATAAACAACTGGCGAATAGTGGGTGTATCCATAGCCCAGCATCAACGGCAAGGGCAAAAGGGCGATCGCGGCAGTTGTGTAAGCCACCGCAACATAGCCGCCAATTCCCAATCCGTGGCGCTGTGCCTCTCGCCCTAGCAAGATATAGCCGCTCACTGTCCACGCTCCAACTAGCGCTAAACCATTTCCTAGCAAAGGCTGGGGCGCGAAACTGCCCGTTGTATCACCGAAGCAAATCAGCAATCCGCCGATTAGAGCAACCCCAATGCCTAAAAGGATTTGGCGGCTGGGCTTTTCGTTGAACCAGAACCAAGATAGGAGGGCGACCCAAATTGGATTTGTGGTGACGATCGCCGTAGATGCCGCAATGGATGTATAGGATAACGAGGTGATCCAAGTGGCGAAGTGAAGAGCGAGGGCGATTCCAGCCGCGATCGCATAGGAAACTGCGGCTCTCGTTGGTTTCGTTGCCCTGATGCTCCGCCAAGTGGGAAGCAGCATCACAGACGCGATCGCCAACCGTGATGCTGCCATGACCAAGCTGAAGCCAAACCCGCGCAAATTGGCAGCCGCGATCGTCAAGCGCACCAACACGGCTGAGGTGGAAACCGCCATCACGCCAATCATTAAAATTAAACCAATTTGCCAGCGAGGGGGCGGGTTCAGTGGCTGCATTTCAGAGCGACATAGCAAAGTAAACTATCGCGTTGCCAAATTTGCCCATTGCTTAACTTAGACTTTACATTCAGAACTAGGAGGAGACGCGATCGCTAGACTGGCTTAAAAATGCCGCGCAGTTCCCCTGCCCGATTCTTCTGAGTATGCAAATCAACATATAACATGCCCGATGACAACGCTTTTAACTGTTCTGGAGTGAGGGTATAGTTTCCGCCAAACTTGCCCGATAAACCGTCTACCATTGGCTCAACCGTCAGTGCATATTGAAACGGTCCATTTTTAGTAGACTCGCCCTGATGGATATGAACACCAGAGGTGATTTTGGGATTGGGTGGATTGAGTGGATCGGTGGCATAGTCGCGTAGAGGACTGGTCAGCCGTTGAAAGTCACCCCGAACGACTAAGCGATCGCCCATCGCCATCGCGCCCGCCGTTCCCAAAGCCCCAGTCACGACCATCTTGGGCGCAACCTTCATCCCCGATAGCATGATTGAATACTTCATGGCTGGAGCTTTGGTCATGGCTCCCGATTCTGCCGCAAGCGCGATTTCCGCCTCCAGCAAATGATTGGCAATGCGCTGTTCTACTCCATTTGTTGAATGGAGGGAACTGAAAACCGCTTGACTGAGGGCGGGTAACGAGGTGCACACCATAAACAAACAAGCTGTAAATCCTAAAAAGAAACGTCGAAGTAAGCGATTGGATTGCATAAGGAGTATCTCCAAGACCCTATGTCATTATTTACGCCCCAATTGATTGACTGGATCTTTCACTACTGGATCTTTCGCTGATGAATGCTCAGTTCAAACGATCGCTAGAGAACTACACCGGAACCGGGAAGATCCAATCGCGATATTTTTCACTGCGGTTTTCGGTGACAGCGGTGAGGATTTCCCGTAGTTGGAGGGTGATGGGGCGATCGCTGGGCAACTGATAATTTTCAATCCGTTTAACCGGGGCAACCTTAGCCGCCGTGCCGCAGAGAAATACTTCATCAGCAATCAACAACTCAGAGCGATCTACGGGGCGCTCTTGAATGGGAATCCCTAAATCTCTGGCAATCGTCAACACGCTGTCGCGGGTGATGCCTTCCAAAATATCTTGCTCAAAACCTGGTGTGATCAAAGTGCCGTTCCGCATCAAAAAAATATTCATGCCAGAGGCTTCACACACTTTTCCCTGAGTGTTCATCAAAATCGCTTCATCAAACCCCGATTCGATCGCCTCTGTTTTGGCAAGCGAGGAGGTGATATAGGCGGCGCTAATTTTGCCCCGGAGAGGTAGGCTGCGGTCTTCTTGCCGACACCAAGAGCTAATGCGACAGGACACGCCTTCGGGTGAGAGATAGTCTGCGAGTTCTAGCCCATACATCAAGAAGTCTTTTTCAATATTGTGGAGCCGGGGCGCAATGCCTAAGCCAGAGGTGTAGACAAAAGGTCGAATATAAAAAGAGACAGTGGGCTTATTTTTCTGGACAAAATCAATGATAGTTTGCTGAATTTTGTCGGCAGGCAGATCAAAGTGCAGCATTTTGGCACTGGCGCTTAATCTTTGGCAATGGCGATCGAGCCGAAACAGCAAAATTTGATTGGGGTTTTGAGGATCGGGAATGCCGCGCATCCCACCAAAGGCTCCGGTGCCATAGTGCAAAGCATGGGTGGCGATCGAAATGGTCGCATCTTGAAAGGGCAAAAATCGGTTTTTCAGGTAGGCGATGGGTAAAAAATTTTCCATAAAGCAGGCGGAGAAATGAACAATGGAAGGTAGAAAGATGCGAACGGTCAACGATTCGCGATCGCGGCATAAACACTAAGGTTAACATTCAACGCTTGTCTCAATTTGAAATGAGTTGACTAGAAAGGGGAAAGAGAATTGCTTTTAAGAGTTTGATTGAATTTTCAAAAGCTGATTGCCATTTTTCTGAAATTCATAGGGCACGGGTTGGATGATTGCGGAGTAGCCTTGCTCAATCGAGTGGTTTGATTTTCGCTGTTAGGGTCGGCAAACCTATCCACTACTCTTTAATTTGATAGATTGCGACAACTGGAACAGCAGTCCTGAATCGGCGACGAACCTGGGTGAACCAAAATCAGACAAATGGCGGATAGGTTTGCGCTAAGACGCAATGAGGAAGTGAATATATTTTTCTATAGTTGAAAACAAGCGTTGTTAAGCATCCCATTGTATCCAGAGAGGGTTTGATACTTTGCAACCGCGCAGATTAAATCAACTAAACGATGTGTACTAATGAATGAACTAATAGAATTTCATCGGGGATGGATGATTGAAGTGTCTGTGATAGAGGATGGCTTACGGTTATGTTGTCGATCGCCGCTTAGAGAAAAATTAGTTGATCCGATCGCCTATCAAAACTATCAACTTGCCATGACTGCGGCAATTCAGTTGATTGATCAACTTTTTGCTTGTCAATCGTTGCGCCAGGTATTGCGAGAGTTTTATGAAGCAGAATATTTAACCTTTGAAGAGTGGCAGCAACTTGGGCGATCGCTCGATTTTGCATCCCGCCATCAGTTTATGCAGTTGCCTTCCTAACTAAGATCACAGTGCAATCACAATTTCGGGCGATCGCTTCGGGAATATTTCCTTGAATGGCTTGCTGTAATAACCCTTCTCGACTTGCGCCCAAAACAATCACATCGCACTGGTTATTTTGCGCCATATCAACTACCGCTTCTACCACCGAACGGGCGCAAACTGATGTAATCATCACCGATGCTTGAACTTGCTGCTGGAGAAATTCCGCGCTTTTTTCTAGTGGGCTAATGTCGTAGCTTTGGTCGTTGGGAGCAGAAACATGGCACAGTCGAATTTCTGGATCTTGGCTGAGCGAGACTAAGGCAGGGAGCAGGGTCACGGCATAGTCTGCATTCGGTCCTCCACCAATGGGAACTAGCCAGCGTTTTAGCCGCGTTAATCGCAGCAACATTTGCACTGAGGATTGCTCCGATTCAGTCGATTCAGCAGCCTGTTCCAAGTCAATTGAGTGTAAATGAGCGCCAATTAATGCCTCTCCCATTTTGACTAGCACCACATCACAATTTGCCTGTCGAATTGCAGTATCCACGGTATCGCCAAAAATCCGCCCGGGCGTGGAGGTGCTTCCTTTCCAGCCCATCAGCAACAGATCGATATGGCGTTCCTTAACGGTTTCTAAAACTGCTTCGGCAGTGCTATGGGCGGCGCGAATCTGAGTATGGACTGGAATGTTCCAAGCATTGCCTTGATGAATCGCCCGTTTGAGGATGCGGCGGCTGAGGGTGGTGTTGACGGCTGTTTCAGAGGGAGAACTATGGCGCGGCACAGGGATCACTTGTAGGCACTCAATCTCGTAGTCGCGATCGCGGGCAATCACCAGCGCCAACTTCATCAGCCCGTTCATGGTTTGAGGATTGCTCAGCGGCACGAGTAACCGTCCTTGCCCCAAAGCTGGCGATTGGGTTTGATAAACCACATAAGACGGCTCTGGCTGCGGACCGACTCGTTCTGAGCCTCCCCGTAGCTTTTCCGATTCGACTCGCAAAATATCGCTCCGGGTAATAATGCCTACCAGTTTGCGGTGCGAAATGACAGGCAGCCGAGACAACTTGTAGCTTGACAGGAGATGCAGCACTTGGCTGAGAGCATCCTCCGGGTTGACCGTGATGGGTTGCGGAGTCATGATATCTTTGAGAACTGCGCGATCGGGCAATTGCAACTTTGTGATTTTATCTAAATCGGTTTGCGTCACAATGCCGACTAGCCGCCCCTGATTAACTACCGGAAACCCGCGATGGTGAGACTTGGCAAAAGCTTCAATCACTTCCACTAAGGTCATTTGGCTAGGCAGAGTTTCTACTTTTGTTTGCATCACCTCAGCCGCCGTCAGAGTTGCCCATAACCCATCACTAATGGTTTCTGGAGGCGCAAGATAAATCCCTTTTAGCTCTAATAAATGGGTGTAGAGTGACCCTGGAGCCAGCCATTCAGCTACTAAATAAGCTGTGACTGAGCAAATCATCAGCGGCAAGATCAAGTTGTAGTTGAGAGTGGTTTCAAACACAATGACG
Source organism: Sivoneniella epilithica UHCC 1019 (assembly GCF_040830845.1). Lineage (NCBI taxonomy): Bacteria > Bacillati > Cyanobacteriota > Cyanophyceae > Leptolyngbyales > Leptolyngbyaceae > Sivoneniella > Sivoneniella epilithica. Next base: position 66,010 of record NZ_JBFPDP010000003.1, on the reverse strand, counting down.
ATCGCCGTAATTGGCACTTTCGCCACTGCTCCAAAAAAACCGCCCATGCCCGTTAAAGCGTAAATAATCGGATCACCGCCTAGCACTGTTCCGGCAGCTAACCCCACCAACTGCCCCAACGCTGCTCCTAACACTAAGCTGGGAATAAATAAGCCTCCGGGCGTTTCGGCACTGCACGCCAACACCGACAAGACAAACTGCACCACAAACGCACTGGCAGTAATCCGCCAATCGGCAGTGCCCATGGTTAGAAAACCCTGAAGGGTAGTAGTATCGCGAAAAACGGGAGGCAATAGGGCGATCGCGCCACCAGAGATCAATCCTGCCAATCCAATCTTCCAGTGCAAACTGAACCGCAAATAGCGGCGACTAAACTTTAAGCTTTCTAGAATACTGCGGTTAAATGCTGCTGCAAAAACGCCTGTCAATACGCCTAGTAGCAGGAAAAATGGAATATCTTGAGGCAAAAAACTGGTTTGATTGAGCGTGGATTGACCCACTAAGTTGAGGCTTGGTCCTGACAATACTCTAGAAACTACGCCGCCTGTAAACGAAGCTAAAATTGCCGTTCCCAAGGTCAAACTGGACACATCGTGCAGCAGTTCTTCGATCACAAACAGGACTCCTGCGATCGGGGCATCAAAACCCGCTGCTAAGCCAGCCGCTGCACCTGCCGCAATCAATTGACGTTGATGATCGGGCGATCGCGGTGCCCAACGGCTTAACTGAGCAGCCAATGCCGCTCCAATCTGCACTGTTGGACCCTGCCGCCCCAGCACCAAACCAGAGCTTAAAGCCAGCATGGTGCTGAGTAGCTTCACGATCGCCACTCGCAAATTTAGCGCGATCGGCACATAAGCCAGTGCTGCTTTCACCTGCGGAATGCCACTGCCAGACGCTTCTGGAGCTAAGCGCTCAATCAATAAACCCGATAACATTCCTCCAATCAACCCCACTGTTGGCAGCAACAACCAGGCAGGCAATAACAATGATTCTCGTACCCGCCAATTACCAAACCAGTAGACTCCTTGCTTAAGCAGCACAGCTGCCGATGCTGCAACTAAACCAATGAAAACCGCTTCAAAAATTGCTAGCCGCTTTGGTTTCAACAATTGACGCAAGGAGTTGAAAGCAGGAGGAGGCACCATAAATTATTTAGGAAACAGAACCAAACGCTTACAAAGATTGAAAAAAGAAAAAATTTCGATCAGAGGCTTCTTTTGCCTTCTGCAAAAAGGATTTAGATGACTCAGCAAAGGAAAAAGGTTGAAGGCTTTACGGACTCATCAAAGCCTTTCATCTTAACTTTAGGGAAAAATAGCACCATTGTTAAACCCAATGATTTACCAATAAAACTAGGAATGATCAAGGCAACAGACTAGTCTAATTATTAGAGAGGAGAGATTTCTATTTGATTTTACCTAGTTATGTCTTATGCAATCTGTTAATACTTTACTAGGGTTGCGATCGCGCTAGGAAAAAACTCTACCATGCTTATAAGCCCTTGCCGCTCTACTAGATTCACCCTGTAGAAAAACTAAATAGTTTTGAGTATGCAATTGTCGAAATCTCTTTTTTGATAATTCTCGCTTGGGCATCCGGGTTCTATTTCAACCCATAAATCTTGTTTCTAAATGATAGATTTGAAGAATCGGCAAGGTTTCTATCAGCAAAAAATATGGTATCAATATAGTATGATGGCGCAAGCTGCTTGAAGCAAATGCAATTAAATTCAAAGCAAACGTTTTGAGTAACTATTGCTATCATAGTTGTCTAAATAATTAAGACTCTTTTGCAGTATTTTAATGATTAAGAAGAAGAAAGTTGAGCCACTAACAGGGGACTCCCTGCTCAAAAAGGTTAGGGAACTAGAAACCTTGAGCAAAGAAGCAAAAGCAAGGGAATGTGGATATTACACCGTCACAAAAAATGGTGTAGAGCGAGTCAATATGATGAAATTCCTCAATGCTTTAATTGATGCGGAAGGGATTGAGTTAGATGGGAAAATGGGTTCAAATGGACAGGGTGGCAGAAGCGCTAGCTATCGAATTAGAGTACAGTCCAATCTCAACCTGTTGATTGGTGCTGCTTACACTAAACAAATGGATCTCAAGCCAGGAGATGAATTTGAAATTTCATTGGGGCGTAAACATATCCAGTTAAAACAAATTGACCCCTCTGAGTCAGAAGATTAAAGGTGTTATGACGATGGAATCAATTGACTGGACGATAGTTCTTCCTGCTGGGTTGGCGATCGCAATTTTTATCGGCGGCATGTCAATGATGTTTACAGGCATCTGGACGGGTCGAAATCGCTAAAGCCCAAAATCGCTAAATCAGATTAAACAGACTGCTTCAAAATAGGTAAAGGACTGGTTTCAGATTGAGTTATGGCTGAACCTTCCTGAGTTGAATTCTCTTCCATCAAGTAAGGCTTCAACTTATTTTGAGTGATTTCTAGACTGTAAGCTAAGCGAATCCGATCCTGCTCCAACAAGCCAATAACTTGGCACGGATTATCTCGGCTCACGACTGGCAATTGTCGTAATCCTCGTGTTGCCATGCGGGATAGCACATCAGCGATCGGTTCATCCTCATAGGCACACAAAACTTCTTTTGTGCAAATATTCCACAGGGGATCGACATGAGTGATAAATTGCTTTTGATTTCCTGCAATGACAGGGCTTATCGGTTCCCACTGGGCGATCGCCCGATCAATATCTTGAAGCGTTAAAATTCCCACTAATTGCTGCTGCTCATCCACAATCAGCGCGCTGTGAGCCTGATGTTGCACCAGTGCCAAGCCCCCCTCCACAATCGATAACGTCTTAGAAAGCCGCAAATAGTCTTGCCGCATCGCTTGTCCGACTTGCAAATGCTGCATCACTTCTAAGCGCTGATCTGACTCTTTTTCTAGCTCAACGGGTTCAACAGTGGGCAGTCGGCTAGTTAGCGGTCTGAGCCACTCAACCAACCAAACGCTTAAGCCCACTGCTGCCATTAACGGCAAAATAATCCGATAGTCGCGAGTGAGTTCAAACAGCAGTAAAATTGCCGTAAGAGGTGCCCGCACACTTGCTGCTAAAACGGCTGCCATGCCGACCATTGCATAGGCAGGAGGAGCCGCGATGTTGGCTGAAATCATCAGGGGAAACAATCCTAATGTTGTACCATAAGCCGCTCCTAAGGAAGCTCCTAGAAACATGGCAGGCGCGAACAAGCCGCCAACAAACCCGCTGCCCAAGCTCAGTGCCGTCATGAGCAACTTGATGATGAGTAAGGACATCAGCAATGGCAAGGAAAACTCAACATCTCGCAGCATTGCTTCAACGGTTTCATAACCAATGCCCAAAACTTGGGGAAACGTGAGTGCTACAGCACCAATGCAGGCACCCCCAATCACCGGGCGCACCCCCAACGGAATTTTTTCCATGGTGCTGAATCCTGGGATTTTTCCCTGAAAAAACCGCTGAGAAAGCTGGATTGCTTGGGTGTAGGCGATCGAAACCAAACTGGCAAGAAGTCCTAATCCTAAATAAAGCGGCAGTTCTAAAGGGCTACGAACTTCGTAGCTGGGTAGGGTAAAGGCAGGTTGCCCTCCTAAACCAATTTGTGAAATTAAGGCGGCGACTACGGCAGAAAGTAGGACGACACTAACGGATGAGGTGGCGAAGGTGGTGCCTAAAACGACCTCTAATGCAAAAAAGACTCCGGCGATCGGGGCATTAAATCCAGCAGCAAACCCAGCAGCGGCTCCGGCACCTAGTAACAACCGCTGGCGATCTTGCGAAACCTTTAAAATTTTGCCAAGGAACACGCCGACATTGCTGCCAATTTCGACACTTGGTCCTTCTGGTCCCAAAGAAGCTCCTGTCCCTAAAGATACTGCTGCTGCGATCGCCTTAATCGTTCCCTTTGCAGCAGAAGCATTGGCAGCACTTTGGGGCGATGAAACCAGGGAAGACAGCGTTGGACCAAAATCTTGCCATTGCCACCGCAGCACCCCAACCACTAATCCACCCACCATCGGCACGAGTGCCAAAGTCCAAGCGCCCCAATCAAACACTACTCCCATGAAATCTTCCAACAGAAGAGAGTGAATGTGCCCAATTAAATAGTGAAAAATGACTACTGCAATCCCTGTGCTGCTGCCAATTGCCAATGCTAGCAATAGCACAACCGTTTCAGGAGAGGCTTGCAAGCGATTGGGCAGGGCAGGGGAAGGCAGGGGATCAGAAATCGGCGGTTTTGGGGGCGGGCTAGGGATCATTAATGAATAAAAATGAGATTCAGTTTAATTTTTATGTCTATTTATCATTTTCAGCTATTTCGCTCTCAGCCAACAGGGTTCAAGGGGCTTCTTCAGGGAATTTGCCTATTTGTTTAATCGTTGATGACCATCGTTTATTACCATGGGACTGAGTTTAGTTCAACGGATTTCAGAGACTACTGCTTTCACTTTTGCAAACAGGTATGCTTTTTAGCGCTAGAGTTTTTTTGCAACTTCATGGCTTAATAACGATATGAGTGCTTTTCGGGTTGGTGTTGCGGGTCCAGTTGGGTCAGGCAAGACAGCGTTAGTGGATGCCTTATGTAAGGCATTGCGCGATCGCTATAATCTTGCGGTGGTCACCAATGATATTTATACCCAAGAAGATGCTCAATATTTAGTGCGAAGTCAGGCATTGAGCCGCGATCGCATTATTGGGGTGGAAACAGGCGGCTGTCCCCATACGGCAATTCGAGAAGATGCCTCAATGAATCTTGCCGCGATCGAAGACTTAGAACAGCGCTTTCTAGATTTAGATCTAGTGTTTGTGGAAAGTGGGGGCGATAACTTGGCGGCGACTTTCAGCCCAGAGCTAGTAGACCTGACTCTTTATGTGATTGATGTGGCGGGGGGTGACAAGATTCCGCGCAAAGGAGGACCCGGCATCACTAAATCAGATTTGTTGGTGATCAATAAAATCGATCTAGCCCCATATGTTGGGGCAGATTTAGCGGTAATGGAGCAGGACGCAAAGAAAATGCGGGGGGATAAGCCGTTTGTTTTTACAAATCTCAAAACACTGGCTGGACTATCGGCGATCTTGGAATTTGTGCAGTTTCAAGGAAATTTTATTATCCAGGTTTAACGAAAATAGCTATAAAGTAATTTCGTATATTGGAATACAATATTCCCCAAGGTCTAGCCTTTAGTATCTCAGGGTTATTACTGGGTTAACGTAGCTCAGTTTCATATCGCTTGGGGGGGTTAGGCTTCATGACGGGACAATTTGGTCGGCGTGAGTTTATTATTTTAGGGTCTACGGTTGCGGGTAGCGTTTTGCTGAAGGCTTGTGGTAGCGGCGGTACGCCTACAGCCAGTACGTCAATGTCTCCAGAGGCATCTCCGGCTGCATCAACCGCCATGTCGGGCGACACCATTAAAGTGGGGATTCTCCACTCGCTGAGCGGCACAATGGCAATCAGTGAAAAAAGTGTCGTGGATGCTGAGCAATTAGCGATTGAAGAAATCAACAACGCTGGCGGCGTACTGGGCAGAAAGATTGAAGCGATCGTGGAAGACGGTGCTTCTGATTGGCCAACATTCAACGAAAAAGCAAAGAAACTGATCGATCAAGATAAAGTGGTCACGGTTTTTGGGTGCTGGACTTCTTCTAGCCGTAAAGCGGTTCTGCCGACGTTTGAGTCTAAAAATCACATGTTGTGGTATCCCGTGCAATATGAGGGGCAAGAATGTTCCAAAAACGTTTTCTATACGGGAGCGGCTCCAAACCAGCAGATTGAGCCATCCGTGACTTGGCTTCTAGACAAATATAAAGGGCAGCCGTTCTTTCTAGTGGGCTCCGACTACGTTTTTCCAAGAACAGCGAACACCATCATCAAAGCGCAACTGGAAGCCAAGGGTGGCAAGGTGGTGGGCGAAGACTATATTCCCCTCGGCGGCACAGAAGTGACTCCAATCATTTCCAAAATTAAAGCAGCGCTCCCCAATGGCGGTGTGATTTATAACAGTTTGAATGGAGATAGCAATGTAGCGTTCTTCAAGCAGATGCAAGGTGCTGGAATGGGACCCGATAAATATCCCTCTATGTCGGTATCGATCGCAGAAGAAGAAGTGAAAGCGATCGGCGTAGAGTATCTTAAAGGTCACTATGCGTCTTGGAACTACTTCCAAACCGTAGACTCTCCAGAAAGCAAGAAATTTGTGGAAGCCTTTAAGAAAAAATATGGGGACGATCGCGTCGTCAACGATCCCATGGAAGCAGCTTACACCATGGTATATCTGTGGAAACAAGCCGTTGAGCAGGCGAAGACAGCCGACGATCTAGACAAAGTTCGGGCAGCAGCACTAGGGCAAACCTTTGATGCACCGGGCGGCAAGTACACTTTGGAAAACAACCATCATTTGGCAAAAGTCGTTCGGATTGGTGAAGTTCGCGAAGATGGACTTTTTGACATCGTGTATGACACAAAAACGGTGGTTAAACCCGTTCCCTGGAATCAGTTTGTTAAAGATACCAAAGGCTATTCCTGCGACTGGTCTGATCCGGCGAAGGGTGGCAAGTTCAAGATTACTTAATCCCTTCTAGTCTCAAGTGCAGCGATCGCACACAAACAAGGTATGCAACTAAACTCAAAGTCCCTCTTCTTAGGGAGAGGGATTTAGGGTGAGGGCACCTAACCTATTCAGATCTCAAGTATCCTAACCTTGCGCTTTTTTGAACGTGTAGGTTACAGACTTTCTCAACATTCAAACCGATAATCCACCTTAGCAATCTCTGTTGGAGACAAAATTGACACAGTTGCTTGAATCTATTTTTGGTGGGCTGAGTATTGGCTCAGTTTTGCTGCTAGCGGCGTTGGGACTGGCGATCGTGTTCGGTCTCATGGGCGTAATCAATATGGCTCATGGGGAATTCATGATGATTGGCGCATACACAACGTTTGTGGTTCAAAATGTCTTTAAAAAAACTCCGCTCTCTGAGGCATATATCTTTTTCGCGCTGATTGCGGCTTTCGCTGTGACGGCGTTACTGGGGTTGGTGTTAGAGCGGACGGTGGTTCGATATCTCTATGGCAGACCTCTGGAAACTTTGCTGGCAACTTGGGGCGTAAGTCTCATCTTGCAGCAGTTTGTCCGGAGCGTTAGTTGGCAATTTATTGCAGGACTGACTGTTTTTACGGCGCTGTTTGTGGGAGCGCTTTGGGCAGCCGCACGTCGCCCCGATTTTGAGCGAATGCGCGGCTGGGTGATTGCGCTGATGTTGCCTTTGTCAGGGGCGATCGCGCTGTTGTTTGCCAACCTTTTAGGTGGCATGTTTAAGCTGGCAGTAACTAAACCCTGGTTTGGCACCCAAGGTGTGGATGTGACGGCTCCTAAATGGTTACGCGGCGGGTTTGCCATGGGTGCCTATCAGTTGCCCTATACCCGGCTATTTATCATTGTTCTGACAGCAGCGTGTGTATTAGCCATTTATTGGTTTTTGAACAAAACCCCTTGGGGTTTGCGGATTCGCTCAGTTACCCAAAACCGTAATATGAGCGCCTGTTTGGGGATTCCCACCAAAACTGTGGATGCCCTGACGTTTGCCCTAGGTTCTGGCTTGGCAGGAATTGCCGGAGTTGCGGTGAGCTTGCTAGGCTCGGTCAGTTCTAATACCGGGCAGTCCTACATTGTAGATGCGTTTATGGTGGTCGTCGTTGGCGGGGTTGGTAAGCTTGCCGGCACCATTATTGCAGCCAGTGCGATCGGCACCATTAGCTATATGGTGGGTTCCAACGCGCTGGGTCCGCTGGTCAGCTTTAGCCCCGGATTAACCGCAATATTTGAATTTTTTGCGACTGCCAGCATGGCAAAAGTATTTGTATTTGCGTTAATTGTGATTTTCCTCCAGTTCAAACCTGCTGGATTGTTCCCGCCGAAAGGACGTACGGTAGATGCTTAGGAGGCTGACATGACGGTAGAAACGGTGAATGGCGTTGTAGAGGCTTTACCTGGGCTGAATACGCGACATCGAAAAAAAGCATTAGTCCGCGAGATGGCGATCGCCCTAGGAATTGCGCTTGTGCTGATGTTCATTATTCCCGCAATTCTGACCGGTCTAGGTCAAGGGATTCGGGTGAACCAACTGGGGCGGTTTTTGGCACTGGCGATCGCGGCTCTCGGTATTGACCTAATTTGGGGATTTACCGGATTACTCAGCTTAGGACATGGCATCTTTTTTGCTTTAGGCGGGTATGCCTTAGCCATGCATCTCCAGCTACAAGATGGGCAGATTCCTGAATTTTTCTCGCTCTATGGCGTGTCGGAACTCCCAGGTTTTTGGCAGCCCTTTCGTTCTTTACCTTTTACCCTCATTGCGGTTGTGGTTATTCCCGCATTAGTCGCCGCCGCGATCGGCTACTTGGTCTTTCGTAACCGCATCCGAGGCGTGTATTTTTCCATCCTCACCCAAGCCGCATTGATCGTATTCTTCAACTTTTTTAACGGTCAACAAAAGTTGATTAATGGCACCAACGGTCTTAAAACCGATACCTCGACCTTCTTTGGACTTCAAGTGAGCGATCCTCGCATCCAAACCACGTTCTATGCATTTAGCATTTTGTTTCTGTTGGGCGGATATTTTCTCTGTCGTTGGCTCACCAGTGGGCGCATTGGGCGCGTTCTAGTCGCTATCCGCGACGATGAACCCAGAGTACGCTTCTCTGGATACAACCCCACTGGCTATAAGGTCTTTGTGTTTGCAGTTTCAGCCGCTTTAGCAGGAATTGCCGGAGCGCTTTACACTGTTCAGTCAGGCATCATCACACCTAAGGCAATGGATGTTGCTTTTTCGATTGAAATGGTGATTTGGGTTGCCCTAGGCGGACGAGGAACTCTGGTAGGAGCTATTCTGGGAGCCTTAATTGTTAACTTTGCCCGAACTCTGCTCAGCGAAAAGTTTCCCGAATTTTGGCTGTTTTTCCAGGGTGCATTGTTTCTAATTGTAGTCACAGTGTTGCCAATGGGGATTTTAGGTTGGCTCCGCACTGACGGCATGAACTGGCTGCGATCGCTGTCTGGTCGCGAAAAATTGATTACTTACCCAAGTCTTGAAGAAGACCCAGATGTGGAATATGAACGGAAAAATCTTGGAGATTCAGAATCTAACGGTTAGATTTGGTGGCTTTACCGCCATCAACAATCTTAATTTCAGCCTAGACAAGGGTGAACTGCGCGTCGTAATTGGACCCAACGGAGCCGGAAAAACAACCTTTATGGATGTGATTACGGGCAAAACCAAACCAACAGAAGGACAGGTGTTTTTCAAAGGCAAAAACCTGCGTCCCTATGCAGAATATGAAATCGCGCGAATGGGCATTGGACGCAAGTTTCAGACCCCGCGTGTTTATCAGAAACTTACGCCCCGCGAGAATTTAGAACTCTCCTGTGCCCGTAAAAAGAATGTGTGGGCATCTCTCACGGCAGGTTCTTCAACAGCAGAACGGCGCATTGTTGTTGAACTATTAGATACGATCGGGCTAGCCACCAAAGCCGATATCCCCGCCGAATTGCTTTCCCACGGCGAAAAACAACGATTAGAAATAGGCATGTTGGTCGCCCAATCTCCCGATTTGCTGCTAGTCGATGAACCTGTTGCCGGACTAACTGACGAAGAAACTGAAAAAGTGGGAAATCTGCTCCTAGAACTCGCTGAAAGTCATTCCATCATGGTGATTGAACACGATATGGAATTTGTTCGGCAGATTGCTCGTCAAGTCACTGTCCTCCATCAGGGTTCAGTTCTTTGTGAAGGCAACATGGATGAAGTGCAAAATAATCCAAAAGTGATCGAAGTCTACCTAGGTAGTGAAGAAGCTCACGCCGCTTAGTATGCATGACGAATCAGCCTGGATTATTTGGAATTCATCACTCAAATAAGGATTTTTCTAATCCCGCTAATTGGGGTAAAAACCAATTCAACAATGCTTTTCCAATTGCTCTGTGCTGCTACATGAGTCACGTTGGACTAAAGCCCGTTTTTATAATGCTCAACAAAGAGTTGAAAATTCAGCACCAAAACATCTCTGTGTCTGACTTGTTTCAAATTGACCCAGCATCCCCAGAAACTTTCTTTGCCTTTGAACATAATTATTTTCCTTACCAAAAAATTGTTGATGGCTCGTTAGAATCTGCTGATGTTGTGATTAGCAATAAAGCCACTGGAACATTACTACGAGGGTTAGACATCAAATTAACAGCTTTACCCGACACCACAACGTGTCATCTCTTGGATCAAGAATATGGTTGTGAACTTGTTGTTCGACCAAACACAATTTCTTATGTAGCTTTGAGTATTGCCAATAGTGTTTTGGAGACTGTTAGACAGCAACAGTTGCAAGCTTTTTTGGAGCCTGTATGTAGCAAAATTCGAGATTGGACAGATGAAAAATTTATGCTGCTTATCATCGATGAAATCAAACAGGCTCTCTCGCAATTCTTCATTTCAGATATTTACGATCAACAGCCCGTTATCGTACAGCCCGTTTGGAAAACCGTTGGTAAATCGTCTCAACTGCACAAAAATTGTCTAGATGTTTTTGTGTGGTCGGATCTTGCTTTAGCCTGAATTCCTATGGCTCAAGCAAAGGTTTCCGATCAAACAAATTATTTTGAATGGCGGACAATTGTATTTAAGCCCAGAGCGGCGATTTGATGCCATTATTGCCAATACTCCAGGATTGTTTAGTTAACTTCAAATGAACTGTTCAACCAAACTCACTGTCATTGATTTATTTGCAGGATGCGGTGGCATGTCATTGGGCTTTCAAAATATGGGCTTTGAGATTGCCGCTGCATTTGATTATTGGGATAGTGCTATTCACAACTATCGTCAAAATTTCAATCACCCAATTTACAAGCTTGACCTGGGACTTCCAGAAATTGAGCCTGTAACCTTTACTCAATTTAACCCCTTCATGATGATTGGAGGTCCACCTTGCCAAGATTTTTCTCATGCAGGCAAACGTAATGAGGAGTTGGGACGAGCAGATTTAACGATCGCCTTTGCCAAAATAATTGCCGCAGTGAAGCCTCGCTTTTTCATTATGGAAAATGTTGATCGGGCTGCCAGAAGTAAACGTTTTCAAACCGCTCGTGAGATTTTCCGACAAGCTGGCTATGGTTTGACAGAACGTGTTTTAGATGCCAGTTTGTGTGGAGTTCCCCAAAAGCGCAAACGGCTGTTTGTTATTGGCGAACTTTCTGCACCTGATGATTTTCTGAGCGATTATCTCACTCACAATTTAGCGGCTCAGCCCTTGAGTGTTCGACAATATTTTATTCAATGTTTGGGTCAAGAGCTAGACATTCAGCACTATTACAGACATCCTAGAAACTATTCGCGACGGGCAATTTACAGTATTGATGAACCCAGTGCTACCATTCGCGGAGTTAATCGTCCTATTCCAGCAACTTATGTGATTCATCCAGCCGATGCGACCCTATCCAAAGAAGCCGTTCGACCATTAACAACCCGTGAAAGAGCATCTATTCAAACTTTTCCTGAAAGTTTCCTCTTTTCGGGAAGCAAAAGTGATCTTGAACAACTAATTGGCAATGCAGTTCCTGTCAAACTTGCTGAGTATGTTGCGAGGGCGGTTTTGGATTATTTAGAAGGTAAAAATCTTCACATAGCTACTATTCAAACTCTCCAGCTCAAACTTTTTGAAGTATCAAACGAATACGCATCTTCTGCAAGGAATTAGTTATGACACAAGTTTACAGTTCAACGTTGGAACCGTCTGGGGCAAGCACTCAGCCCATGTTGGAGATTAATAAGCTGAATGTTTACTACGGTGAAAGCCATATTTTGCGAAATGTGGATATGGGTGTGGCGGCAGGAAAGATGGTTTGCCTGATTGGTCGCAATGGCGTAGGCAAAACGACGATGCTCAAAACCATTATGGGATTGTTGCCCCCTCGTAGCGGCAATATTTTGTTTGAGGGCACACCGATTGTGGGGAAATCTCCTGATCAACGGGCACGTATGGGAATTGGCTATGTGCCTCAGGGTCGAGACGTGATTCCACGATTAACGATCGCAGAAAATTTGCTGCTAGGGATGGAGGCATTGGGCGATCGCGCTCCCAAGCTGAAAAAGCTTCCCGATGAGATCTTTGACATCTTTCCGGTATTGAAAACCATGCTTAACCGGATGGGGGGCGACTTGAGCGGTGGACAGCAACAACAACTCGCGATCGCCCGTGCCATGATGGGTCGTCCCCGGTTACTGGTGCTAGACGAACCTACTGAAGGAATTCAGCCCTCTGTCATTCTGGAAATTGAAGCCGCTGTTAAACGGATTGTGCGCGAGACTGGCACCTCAGTATTGCTGGTAGAACAACATCTACACTTCGTCCGCCAAGCCAATTGGTACTACGCTATGCAGAAAGGCGGTATCGTTGCCCAAGGACCCACCAGTGAACTTAGCAATGAAGTCATTCAGCGATTCTTAGCGGTGTAAAGATAGTTTGAAAAGCTCAATCGGAGTCTTCATTGGGGCTATTTTCGGGTAGCTGGTTAATAATTTTATCAACCAGTTGGGTGCTGTCACCGGAGCCATTTCGCTGTTGTTCAAGCTGCGATCGCATGATTTGTACCTGATAAGAATCGAGCGCGATCGGCACAGATTGAGTCGAATTTGGGTCACCGTTCCAGTCATTCAACTTCGTTTGCAACTGCACCTCAACTTCTTGAAGGCGACCTTTCGCTTTAGGAAATTCACTTGCTCCGTAAGTGAGCAGATTTTGCTCTTCCTGACCACTATCAGGACTGAAATCTCCTGCTATATGCCTATTTTGTAACTCTTCAATCGCTTGATTAATGCTGGTGTACATCAAATCAAGCTGCGATCGATTAATAGTCAACGGTAACGGGTCCATCAGTGCTTTGCCTCTATCCAGGTGCATTGCTAGCTTATCGCTCTCCATTGAAGCAAGAGCCTATCCCAAGACAGAGGAGGTAGAGGTATTTTAGAAGGATAAATCTCCTGCTCTGGGAGAGGAATTTTGGGCGTTGCTGAATGCAAGTATGATTTCTAATTGTAGGGGTAGGTCTTGTGCCTACCCTGCCGAAGATAGAGGGCAACCACAAGGGATTGCCCCTACAAATTTCATCCCCCAATTCAGCAATGCCGAATTTTGAGACATCTTGCTCCCCTGTTTTAAGGCTTAGCGATCGTAGGTTTTGAGCAGTCGATTAAGTTCAGTTTTAATGACTCGATAACACTCGCAGGTGGTGGCTTCCAGGTTTTCTCGGTTGAGAATGGTGATGTTGCCACGTCGATAGCGAATCATGCCTGCTTGCTGAAGTATCCCTGCGGCGACGGTGACTCCAGCACGGCGGGTGCCTAGCATTTGGGCAATAAATTCTTGAGTCAGGGGCAGGTTTTTGTCATCTAGGCGATCGCTAACATTGAGCAACCAACGGGCAAGGCGTTCTTCCAGGGTGTGATTACAATTGCAAGCGTTGCCTTGAGCCATTTCGACCATCAGAAATCGGAGATAGCTCAATACTAAATTGTGTAAAGCGCCATTCTGGTCGAACTCAGCCTTAAAAGCGGCAATGGGCAACCGCACTCCGTCCCCTTCCACTTGAACGATCGCTTGATGGGGCATCTCATTTCCTAAAAAGGCTTGAATCCCCACCATGCCTTCTCTGCCGACTAAACTATTTTCAACGGTTGAGCCATCTTCTAAAATGGTCACTAAGGAAATCAATGCTTGGTAGGGGAAGTAGACGTGTTCTAGTGATCCGCCTGGAAGGTGAATAATTTTTCTAAGAGGAAGAGAGACGGCTTCTAGATGGGGCAATAGCCGCTGATAATCCGCAGCAGGCAAAGCAGAAAGTAGCCTGTTTTCAGGCTGGAGCAAATTTTGAGACATTCAGACTAGGAGACTCCGTCGCAGGGTGGCAGAAACCAACCATCGAGATCAGGAGGGGGATTCAGAGCCTAGTCCTAAATGTTCGACTAAATTATTTAAGCTGCGAGTAAGTAGGCGTAGCCAGCAGCAGGTTGTTATATCGTTTCTATAGTGTAACGCTAAATTTTGTCTGGGTGGGGTGTCGGTACGGCTGCGTACTTAAGCAGTCATTTTTTCTTTTGAAGGGCTATTTAGTCCTTGCCCTCACCCTAGCCCTCTCCCGCAGGAGAGGAAACAAGATTTGTATTTCTCCCCTTTCGCTATTAACCCTCACCCTAGCCCTCTCCCGATGGGAGAGGGAACAAGATTTGTATTTCTCCCCTCTCCCATCGGGAGAGGGGTTGGGGGTGAGGGCAGCTTGTCTAATATTTAGTCCGCATTCCTGGGCTAGCGGTACACTGGTAAGGATTTAGTTGAATATCTACTGTGCAACCAAAGTCAGCCCACTCTACAGGGAGTAACAGTGTTTCAAAGTCTCTCTCCTGCTCTAGGAGAGGGGTTTAGGGTGAGGGCTGTTGGGAAGGTGACACGTTGCGTTTGAATGAAATCTGGCAGTTTTAGGGTTAGTTATGGCGACATTTTTATTGGAAGTGGGAACGGAAGAATTGCCAGCCGCGTTTGTGGATCAGGCGTTGGAACAATGGCGATCGCGGATTCCGACTAGCCTTGCTGAGCGCTGTCTAACGCCTGAGAAGATTGAATACCTTGGCACTCCACGCCGTTTGGCGGTGATTCTTTGGGGATTGCCAGAGCGCCAGCCTGACCAAGAGGAGGAGGTGAAAGGTCCTCCAGCACAGGCGGCGTTTAAGGATGGGCAGCCTACAAAAGCGGCGATCGGGTTTGCCCAGAAACAGGGAGTTGCGGTGACGGATTTGGAGATTCGTCCAACGGAGAAGGGCGAGTTTGTGTTTATGCGGAAAACGATCGCGGGTCAGGCAACAGCAAACATTTTAAAGCAATTGGTGCCGGAGTGGATTACAAAGCTGGACGGTAAACGGTTTATGCGGTGGGCAGATGGAGACTTGAAGTTTCCGCGCCCGATTCGCTGGCTGGTGACGCTGCTGGATGATCAGGTGCTGCCGATTGAGTTGATGAATGGGTCGCAGGGATGCCACAGCGATCGCAAGTCTCACGGGCATCGAGTTTTGCATCCTGCTGGGGTAACGATTGCTCATGCGAAGGATTATGTGAGTAGTTTGGAGGCTGCTTTTGTGCAAGTGGATGTTGAAAAACGCCACGAGTTGATCGAGCAACAAATTCAAGCAGCGGCGGCAACGGTGCAGGGAGTTGCGGTAATTAATCCAACGCTGTTACAGGAAGTGACGAATTTAGTGGAATATCCGTCGCCTGTGGTGGGCACGTTTGATCCGGAGTTTTTGGAACTGCCGACGGAAGTGATCATCACAGAGATGGAAAGTCATCAGCGATATTTTCCGGTGCTGAAGTCGGCGGAATCTGAGGAACTGTTGCCCTATTTCATCACGATTTCTAATGGGAATCCGAGTCAGGCTAAGCTGATCGCCCAGGGGAATGAGCGGGTGATTCGGGCGAGATTATCAGACGGCAAGTTTTTCTTTGATGCCGATCGCGCGATTCCGTTAGAAGAGTATTTGCCTAAATTGGAAACTGTGACGTTTCAGCAGGAGTTGGGATCGGTGCGGGCGAAGGTCGATCGCATTGGGCGAGTGGCGGGGCATATTTTGGATCAGCTTAATGTTGAATCGGGCGATTCCCTTCGGGATTCTCCTACCCTGCAGGAAGCAAGAGCTACGGAGACGCTTCGCGAACGTGGAACGAATCGCGAGTTAGTGGAAGCGGCGGCGCTGCTGTGCAAAGCGGATTTGGTAACGCAAATGGTGGGCGAGTTTCCGGAACTGCAAGGGGTGATGGGGCAAAAATACGCGCTGGCTTCGGGCAAACCAAAGGCAGTAGCGGATGCCATTTTTGAACATTATTTGCCACGAGGTGCGGGGGATGCGTTGCCGAGTTCACAAACGGGGCAGATTGTGGGTTTGGCGGATCGCTTGGATACATTGGTCAGCATTTTTGGGCTGGGGATGATCCCCACGGGTTCATCTGATCCGTTTGCGTTGCGGCGGGCAGCGAATGCGATCGTCAATATTATTTGGTCAGCCAACTTGCCGATTAATTTGGGGCTGTTGCTGGATCAAGTGATTGCGGATTTTGCGGACTCGTTTACGGCGGTGTTAAAGCTATCCGTGATGGAATTAAACCAACAACTCCAAGATTTTTTCTTGCAGCGAATCCGCACGTTGCTACAGGATGATCGCCAGATTGATTATGACTTGGTGAATGCGGTGCTAGGGGAAAATGATCTGGAATATACTCAGCGATCGCTGAGTGATGTGTTGGAAGTGCGCGATCGGGCTTTGTTTCTTCAGTCCATTCGGAATGATGGCACCCTAGCAACGATTTATGAAACGGTGAACCGGGCTTCTCGGCTGGCGGCTCAAGGTGAGTTAGACACGCAGCAGCTTGATCCGGCGGCGGTTGTGCAACCAAGTCTGTTTCAAAAAAAATCAGAGCAGGCATTTTTTGAGGCATTGAGTCAGGTTCACCAAGCCATGCAAGGAACGCGAGACTATCAAAAGCTGATCGATTCACTCGCTCAAATTGCGCCAACGGTTGCTAACTTTTTTGATGGCGAGGACAGCGTGTTGGTGATGGATTCTGATCCAGCGATTAAGCAAAATCGTTTGAATCTACTGGGTGTTTTGCGAAATCATGGGCGATCGCTGGCAGATTTTGGCGCGATCGTGAAGAGTTGAAGGCTTGGAAATTTAGTCCAAATCTAGTCCAGCAGTTTTTATGAGAGATGACAAGCAGGCTGAAATCCTTTCTGGAATAAGCTTTTAATAGAAAAAGAAAAGCCCGACTAATTGCGGGAACCGCAATTAGTCAAATGCACCTTTCGCGACAGTGCTGAAGAAACTCTTGTAGTTGTCGGACTTGAAAACTTTCGGCAAACTGGCAAACTTGCATTGAAAAAGCAGCCATCAGCGGAGTATTGTGTTCAACCCGGCGCGCCTGATCTTGAATTTCCAGCACGGCACCCATCCGGGCAAGATGAATCAGAGTATCCAAAACCTCTAAGGAGGGTAGGGGAATAGGTTCGGAGAGAGATATAGAGGTAGAGGTCAAAATCTGTGAATTCGGCATGAGGGGTTTGTATTCCCACTCCAAGGTTAATAGCGTTTTGAGCATATCTAGCAAATTTTCATAGAGGATCGGTTTCGGCAAAAAGGCATTACAGCCGACATTCAGGCTAGCTTGCTGATCCTGTTCAAAAGCGCTAGCTGAAGCAGCAATGATGATCGTGTCTTGAAACGTGGGCGATCGCCGGAGTTGTCGAGTCGCTTCAAAGCCATCCATCACAGGCATGACCAAATCCATAAAAATCACATCAGGTCGAAACTGAGCCGCTTTCTCCAAAGCATCTTGCCCATTTTCAGCTTCCATCAGTTCAAAACCCAAAGGAGCCAGCATTTGCACTAACACAGCCCGATTCGTAGATCGCTCATCGACCACTAATACTCGACGGCGACTTCCCTGATAGCCAATCACTTCAGGCGTTTGGACTAAAGTTTTCTCTTGCCAGAATTCAACCACAGGCAAATCTAGCTCAAAAGCAAAACAACTTCCCGTGCCATTGATGCTATCCACCGTCAGAGTGCCGCCCATCATCTCAACCAAAGCTTGGCTAATGGCAAGCCCTAAACCCGTCCCCTCGATCATACGATCGCGATCGCCCACTTGATGAAACGACTGGAAGATTTCTTGTCGATGTTCTGGAGCAATGCCAATCCCCGTGTCTTCAACTTGGAACCGGAGGCGAGTGGAGGAGTGGAGGAGTGGGGCAGTAATAGTGCCAACTTTAAGAACTACACCGCCGCGATCGGTAAATTTAATCGCATTGCTGAGCAGGTTGATCAGAACTTGGCGGAGGCGTTGCTCATCGCCTTGAACGGCTTCAGGTAAAGAGGTGAGCGGTTCATAGAGAAAGGTGATCCCTTTTTGGTCGGCTCGTAGATGGAATAGAGTTGCGATCGCCTGAAGAAAATTGGGTAACTGAAACTCAGTAGGACGCAGGGTCATACTTTGGGTTTCAATTTTAGCCAAATCCAACACATCATTGATCAGCATCAACAAATGGTCTCCACACTGCTGAATCGTATCTAATCCTTTCCGTTGCTCAGCCGTTAGAGAACCGCGTTTAAGAATTTGGGCATAGCCTAGAATGCCTGTGAGTGGAGTTCTCAGTTCATGACTCATCGTTGCCAAAAATTCGCTCTTGGCAGTGTTAGCAACTTCAGCCGCTTCCTTCGCAATTTGAAGCTCGATCTCAGCTGCTTTGCGATCGCTAATATCTCGTGTAATTCCAATACAATAAACAACCGTTCCCGCTTCATCGCGCACTGCGGATAGGTTAGAAATATGCCAGCGCCACGTCCCATCTTGATGGTGTACTCGATAGTCTAAACCTGAGATGAGCGTATCTTTTTGAATCAATTGATCAAACTGCTCAGTACAGCGTTGGCGATCGTCAGGATGAATCATCAGACTCACTGAACTGCCCACAATATCAGCCGGATTATGCCCTAATATCAACGCCCAATTGGGCGAAACATAAGAGAAGATCGCCTCTGGAGTCAGCATATAAATAATGTCATTGGCATTCTCGACAATGCTGCGAAACTTAAGTTCACTTTGCCGCAGCGCCACTTCTGCTTGCTGGCGCTGATCCGTTTCATAAGCCAGCGAAATCAGGTCAGCCAGCGATCGCACAAAGCTTTGTTCTTCCACCGTCCAAGGGCGAAAAACACTGAGGCGCTCTATGCACAATACCCCAATCGTTTCTTTGCCTAACCGAATCGGCGCATCCAACATCGAAGCAATCTGATTGGGTTGCAAATAGCAACGGGAAAGTTCCTGAGTTCTAAGATCGCGCTTGGCATCCGTAGCTGCAATGATTTCGTCCGCTTCCAAGGCTTGAAAATAAGTCGGATAATCGCTGGAGGAAATCTCCATCCCTGCCGTGTGGCGATCGCTCCACAATTCATACAAATCCACGCAATAAATGCTAGATTTTACCTCTGTATATAGCCAAATACTAGCGCGCTCAACGGCTAGAGTCATGCCAGCCGCAGCCGTTATTTCCTGTACAACCGTTTTCCAGTCGCCCCGATCCAATGCATGACTGCGGGTCAATTCATCAAGAATCGAATTTTGTAAATCAAGCTGCTGTTTGCTGTAAGTCAGAATAGTTTCAGCCCATTTGCGATCGGTAATATCAGTGTTCACGTAAATCGCACAGGGTTTTCCATCCAGTTCAAGCAATTCTGCCGATAAAAGCGCCGTCCGGATAGTTCCTGCTTGGGTACGATAGGCGATTTCTAAATTGTGGACGCTTCCAGTTTCTTGCAAACAACGGCTGATGGCGATCGCGTCTTTTGGATTCACCCACAGAGGCAGTTTTAGGGCATTTTTGCCTAAAATTTCAGACTGCGAATAGCCCGAAAGCTGTAAAAAACTATCATTGACTTCTAGAACCTGCCCATTGGTCAATTGAACGATCGCTAAGGGATTAGGAGAAGATCGAAACGCCTTAGAAAATTTTTCTTCAGATTGGTAAAGCGCCTGCGTTTGCGTTTGCACCTGCGCTTCTAATTGTGTTTTCGATTCTACTAGCTGCTGAAAAGATAAACAAATCCATCGAGCAACTAGAGCGCTTACGGCGATCGCTCCGCCTGAGCCAAACAGCAAAACCATAGCTTGCCCATTCTGCACTTGTCTATCCTGCCAGACGAACCAGCCCACCAATCCGGCTGTTCCCAAAACGAACAAGACTAAAACAGCCAGCACCAGCGATCGCCCATAGTGCGATTGAGCGACATTTTGCGGGGATGCTTGAGTAGGCTGATTCACAGATTTTTCAGTTTTGTCTACAGTCTAATCCTATGAGTTTTCTGCGCTTCAAATGAAGCGCAAGTCTTGTCTCATCGTCTTATTTGAGTCTATACGCTAGTCCCAAAGTTGTATAATTAAGTCCCAAATAAGACAAAAATCGCGATCGCATCTTTCAACCTTATTCCTTAAGTATGAGATTTTAAGCATGAGAGCGGATCAAGAAGTTAAAATGCATAAGGAGAATTCTGGCAGACTTCATACGGGTTAACTGCAATGCCTGAAAACATGAATAGACATACAATTTTTGATTGGATCAGGCAAAACCCCTGGTTAATTGTGCCAGTGCTGGGGCTAATTCCCCTGCTTAACCTACCGTTTGCAAAAAGCCAATCATCGTTGCCATCCACTTCAGTGGGAACTCCAAGTCCAGTACTGCCTACCTCAGTAGCAACACCGCCATCCTCGACCCCAGCCTCACAACCTCCTCCTGTTACAGTCTCCGTCCGTCCCTCTTCCGCCTCAATTCCGGTTAAAACGACTCCTCAAAAAAAATCAACTGCCCAACCTCGTAAATCGGTTGCCGCCTCAATTCCTCTGCCGGTTAACCTATCAGCCGATGCTGCAATTGAGATGCGAATCGCGATCGCCGCTGGACTAGACACTTTGCCGATTAGCACATCTAAAGGCGGAGTGATATTAGACATCAAAGGGCAACCCATTCACGTACTGCCGGCTCAATCGACCTACACCGTTCAAGCTGATAGACAAGGGATGTTGATAGATTCAATGCAGCTGCCATCCGTTGTGGTGATTGACTCAGCTTCCAACGGGACAATTCGAGTGGGCGATCGCAACTATCGCGGACGACTACTGCTTGTCTGTCAAGAAGGACGCTTGTGGGCAGTGAATTACGTCAGTATGCAACATTACCTGTATAGCGTTGTGGGCAGTGAAGTCTCCCCCAGTTGGCCCATGGAAGCCCTGAAAGCTCAAGCAGTTGCAGCGCGATCCTATGCATTGACTTACCACATCAAGCCAGTCAATCGTCAGTTTTATGACATGGGTGCTGATGAATATTATCAAGTCTATAAAGGCATTGAGAGCGAAGCAGACACTACTAGGCAGGCAGTCAACAGCACAGGCGGCGAGTTTGTTAGCTATCGAGGGGACGTAGTAGAATCGCTTTATGCTGCAACAGACGACATTGTAGTTGATGCTTTTCAAGGAAAAGGCATGAGCCAAATTGGAGCCTTGGGGTTAGCCGAAAAAGGCTACGGCTATCGTGCCATTCTCGGCAATTACTACGCTGGCACTGGAATTGGGCGAATTGAAATGGATATGGAATAGTCCTGAAGGGGCAGAAAAGCGCGATCGCCTTCTTACTCTAGATGGGTGGCATCTCACCTAGTGCGACCTACCGTGATAAAGGTAGAAACGAGATCGATCGCTATGAAAAGACTATTTTTTCAAGCTGCTATTTTGATAGGCACTTTCGCCTTTACATCCCCCGGCTTAGCGCAGTCTCAAACTCCATCAGGGGGCACGTTAACACCGGGCAACGGCACAATTCCAACAACTCCTACTGTTCCAGGCACCACATCGCCTACCATTCCAGGCACCACATCGCCTAGTAGAATAACTCGTCCAGTTCCCTCCTCGCGCCCCATCCCGTCTCCCAGTGGCACAGTTACTATTCCTACTCCTACTCCTTCTACGGGTTCCAGCCCATTAACCCAACCCCCCAGCGGCAGCACTGTTCCTCAAGGCAGCGTGGTCTCTCCTCAAGTTTCGCCTTTGGGAAGTCCAACCTCTCCTGGTACTACTCCCGGTGGAGCCGTGATTATTACTCCAGCTCAGTAAAATATTCGTGCGCTCCACCGTTCCATTGAGACTGGCGAATTTTTTGAGCTAGACGAATCTGATCGCGACCAACGTCCTAGCGCGTACAAATCAGCAACCGTGAGCTAAGGTAAGCACAAACCGATCTCATTCATCTGGCTGCCCCATCCGGTAAATCCTAAAAATAAGTAGACTCTAAAACTTACACATGCATTACAAAGACTTCACCCTAGCTTCACCTGTTTTGTAAGCAGTAGAGCTACTTTTTAAATAGGTTGTGTGGCATCAACCGAATGTGAGAAATCAGAGAGACAGCGGTAAGGGGGCTTATCGCTGTCTCTCTTTATGATGGGGCTTCCATTAGTAAACTTCAACCGTCCTCAAGAAATTCCAGAGTCCAATACCATCAAACTGAGCTTTAAGCATCGAACTCAAAACTCAAAACTCAAAACTTATAACTTCTCCCATTCCGCCCTCATGCTGGCACTTGAATCAGCCGATCGCCCGATAACTCAAAAGCTGCATGAATCACCTGAAGTGCTTTCACACCATCTTTTTCAGACACCACACAGCTAACTTTAATCTCAGACGTAGCAATCATTTCAATATTAATCTGATGATGCGAAAGGGCAGCAAACATCCGCGCTGCTACACCGGGCTGATGCACCATTCCCGATCCGACAATACTGACCTTCGCGATCGCCGCATCCAACACAATATCTCCACAGTTTAATTCTGGTCTTACTTCTTCTAAAGCAAGTCGGGCAGTTTCCCCGTCCATCTGTGCCACCGTAAAAGCAATATCTCGTGTTGCAATCCCATTGACTACGCGACACCGCTGAGATTGGATAATCATATCCACGCTAATATTTTTGAGCGCCAAAAGCTGGAAAACCCGCGCTGCCATCCCCGGAAGATCGGGAATCGAGCGAATGGCTAGACGAGCTTGTTTCTGGTCGAGCGCCACCCCACGCACTGGAGGAAGATCCGCAGCTACAGAAGCATTTCTCGACTGTTTGATCGCTTCAGGAGTGGGGGATAGTTCCCTATTTTCTAGCGCTTGATAGGGAGAACTGGTGAGATTAAACGTGTCACAAAGCGCCGCGATCGCCCGATCACAATCGGCTGCCATTACGACACAGCTAACCTTCACCTCTGACGTGGAAATCATTTGAATATTCACACCTGCCGCCGCCAACGTCGTAAACATCTGCGCCGCCACACCCGGACGACCGATCATGCCAGCCCCCGCGATCGAAACCTTCGCGATTTGCTGTTCCACCATCACTTCTGCGTCCATCCTTGCCGGATCACCATCGCACAACGCCGGAATGATCGCACTTGCAACTGCTTCTGCTCGTCTCAAAGACGCATGAGTCACCGTAAAGGCAATATCGTTGGTATTTCCTTCATGGATAGACTGAATAATCAAATCCACATTTAACGCTTGAGACGCAATTTCGCCAAATAACCGCGCCGCCACACCAGGGCGATCGGGCACTCGTAGCAAAGAAACCTTCGCTTGATCGGTGTCAAACTCCACCGCATCCACCGCACGAGTCAGTTCTAAGCCCTCTAGCGATCGCGGTTTAGGTGAAGGCGACATCACCCAAGTTCCAGGCTCATCCGTCCAGCTAGAGCGCACCATCAGCGGCATCCCAAAATTACGGGCAATCTCCACCGCACGAGGATGCAACACCTTTGCGCCCAAGCTAGCAAGCTCTAGCATTTCATCGCTCGTAATCTCTGCCAACAGTTGAGCATCAGGCACCAATCGCGGATCGGTGGTGAGAATCCCTGGAACATCAGTATAAATCTCACAGTAATCTGCCTGTAATGCCGCTGCCAACGCCACCGCCGACGTATCTGAACCGCCCCGTCCCAGTGTGGTAATTTCTAGCTCATTAGCGCTACTAATCCCCTGAAACCCAGCAACCACTACCACAAGTCCTTGTGCCAAATGCTGCTTTAGGCGATCGGGTTTAATTCGCAAAATTCGCGCACGGCTATGCTCTGCCTCCGTCACAATGCCAACCTGCGCCCCCGTCATCGATAGCGCTGGCTGCCCCGCTTCTTGCAATGCCATACTCAGAAGCGCGATCGTGACTTGCTCTCCAGTAGACAACAGCATATCCATTTCACGCCGACTCGGACTAGCCGAAATTTCAGCGGCAAGCTTGACCAATCCATCAGTCGTCTTGCCCATTGCCGAAACCACCACCACCACCGAATTACCCGCATCCACAGTGCGCTTCACTCGTTGAGCCACCGCTTGAATGCGTTCCACCGTTCCAACCGACGTACCACCATATTTTTGAACCACAAGCGCCATGATTATGCCTCATCAAACCTGACGCAAAAAACTTTCAAACCTTTCTATTGACCAAAACATAGTACTCACACAACCTCAACTTATTTAAGCGAATCCCTTTGGTCTAAATCCATCCTTTTGCTAGATTGCCATAAAATCATAAATTCGTAAGAAAAATGCAAATCTAGACTCTGAGACTTGCTATTAGACTATAAACAAGTCTCAACTGTCTTACGTAAGACAAAAATATCTTACAATAAGATGATTAAGACTTTAATTGAGACTCATTCTAAGTCTAGTAGTCTTAATTTGAGATTTCAAAGCTTAACGTGTTTGAGGATTAACGCCAGCCCAGAGTGAATAGGAAATAATTCAAAAAGTTGCGGTATTGCTCATAATCTGCGATCGCTCTTATGCTAATATCAATACCTGTGGAATGGGGGTCGATGCCCGAGTGGTTAATGGGGGCGGACTGTAAATCCGCTGGCTACGCCTACGCTGGTTCAAATCCAGCTCGGCCCATCCATAGTCTGCCCGTGTGGCTCAGTGGTAGAGCACACCCTTGGTAAGGGTGAGGTCACGAGTTCAATCCTCGTCACGGGCTTTAGCTAAAACTCTCTCTGGTAGAGGGTTTTGCTTGTTCTGGCAAGGCTTCTAAGACTTGATCTATTCTCAATAAGAACGCTTGACCTGGTATTTTTCAGGTATTTCTGGTCTGATTTAGGTAGAGAATTGGTAGACAGATTTAGCCTTTGAAACCTTTATGACACCTAATTCAAACATTGGCGGACAAACTGGTAGACGGCAAAAGGTAGCGAAGGGAACAATTAAGGTTGAAGCCGATAAGGGTTGGTTAAGACTTCGATTCACTTATCAGGGCAAGCGTAAAGCACTAGCTCTAGGATTGCCCAGCAATTCCAAATTCAAACACAATTCAAACACGTAAGAGCGATTCTCTAATGATTGTGGTGGAACGAAAGCTTGGCTTTAATAAGCTTCCAGGGATCTACTTTGGGCATTCCAGAGTAACTACTTTGGGCAATGATTAAAGCGGAGGACTGCACAGTGTTGGTCGGAAGCGGTGCAGAACCTTATCTGTTTCAGCGAGAATTGGAAGACGCGATCGCTCAATTGCATCAAGTTGAAAATTTAGCGCAGATACATGGACTAGAGTTGCCCAACATGAATAAACTCCAGAATTCTTTGTAAGAAGATCTGGGCATTGCAAATTAGTATTACGTTTTTCCGCTTTAGCTATCCGGTAACTGATTGTGGGTTACGGTTGGGCTATTTATTTTAGAGGCTTAGAGAACGGAAAAGGTTTAGCCCCTGTGCCACGGATTTTTGACAACATTGATGAATATTTGCTCCCTACGCTACGAAGCGCCTTGGACGTTGCCAACCGCGCTGATTTTTGTGTTGGCTACTTTAACCTCCGAGGCTGGCGTAAAATTGACGACCTGATTGACAAGTTTGCAGGGGGAGAATCAGCTTGTTGCCGTCTCCTAATAGGAATGCAGAAACTGCCTCAAGAGGAGTTGCATGAATCTAGAACCCTGCTGTTTAGCAATACAGGAATTGACAATACCAGAGTTCTGCAATTCAAAAAGCAGGTGGCAAAGGAGTTTCGGGAGCAGTTGATCGTCGGAACACCATCAAACGACGATGAAAAGGGATTGCGCCGCCTCAGTGCCCAACTCAAAGCAAAGAAGGTTGTGATCAAGCTCTTCCTCAAACATACCCTCCATGCCAAGCTTTATCTTCTCCATCGCAATGATCCTCACAACCCGACGATTAGCGTTTTAGGCAGCAGCAACCTTACGTTGTCCGGTCTGGAATTTCAGGGAGAGTTAAACGTTGATGTTCTCGATCACGACGCTTGCCACAAGCTGCAAAAATGGTTTAGCGATCGCTGGGAAGATCGCTGGTGCTTTGATATATCCGAGGAACTGGTTGCCCTAATTGATCAGAGTTGGGCACGAGAAGACTTAATTCCGCCATATCATATCTACCTCAAAATCGCTTATCACCTATCTCAAGAGGCAAGGATAGGGCTGTCAGAATATCGGATTCCCCGTGATCTGGGAGATGAACTATTTGAGTTTCAGCGGGCAGCCGTTCAAATTGCGGCTCACCACGTTAACCGACGGCGAGGAGTGCTGATCGGGGATGTCGTGGGTTTGGGCAAAACCCTGATTGCCGCAACGTTAGCGCGGATTCTGCAAGAGGATCTTTTCCTGGAAACTTTGATTATTTGCCCAAAAAACCTGGTGTCGATGTGGCAGGACTATGTGGATCGCTATCGGCTACTGGCAAAAGTGTTGCCGCTCAGCCGAGTGCAGAATGAATTGCCTGACTTGCGGCGGTATCGGGTGGTGCTGATTGACGAGAGCCATAATCTCCGAAATCGGGATGGCAAGCGCTATCGGGCGATTCAGGAATATATTGCGGCGAACGAAAGTTTTTGCATATTGCTTTCAGCGACTCCCTACAACAAAACCTATCTCGATCTGTCGGCTCAATTGCGGCTATTTGTGCCTGAAGACAAAGACTTAGGAATTCGCCCAGAGGCGTTGCTCTCAAAGCTAGGAGGAGAGCTAGCATTTCTGCGTGAATATCAGGTGCCTGTGAGAACGCTGCGTGCTTTTGAGAAGAGCGACCACCCCGATGACTGGCGGGAGTTGATGCGGCTCTACATGGTGCGTCGAACCCGCAGTTTTATTCAGGCAAATTATGCAAAGGAAGAATGGGGGGAGGGAGAAGGAAAAAGGAAAAAGGAAAAAGGAAAAAGGAAAAAGGAAAAAGGAAAAAGGGAAGATAAAAATACAAAGCGGCTTTATTTAGAGTTTAGTGATGGTAAGCGGGCATACTTTCCCGATCGCGAACCTCAAACTATCAAGTTTAGTCTGGGTAGGGGAAATGATCCCTATGCCGCTCTCTATGCGGATGAAGTCGTTGACACGATTAATCAACTTAGCCTGCCACGCTATGGTTTGGGCAACTATGTGGTGTCCCTAGCCCGAAAAAAGCTGACGGAGGCAGAGGAGCAGCAGATTAAGGGCTTATCTCGTGCCGGAAAGCGGTTAATGGGGTTTAGCCGGACGAATCTGTTCAAACGGTTGGAGAGTGGTGGACCTGCTTTTATTCAATCGATTGACCGTCATATCCTGCGAAATTACATTTTTCTGCACGCGATCGCCCAGAACCTAGATCTACCGATTGGAACTCAAGAAGCGGCGCTACTTGACAGTCGCAATAACGATGAAGATGCCGAATCACTCCTAGCAGCCTTATTGAATCCAGAAGAGGAAGAGATTCAACTCAACGCAGAAGAGGTGCTAGATCAGGCAGAAGCAGACTATCAGCAAAGAGCAGCGGCAGTTTACCAACTCTATGTGAATCGCTACCAGCGGCGGTTTAAATGGATTCAGCCGGGGTTGTTTAAGCCATCCCTGAAAAAAGATTTACAAGCCGATGCTCAAGCTTTAACCGCCGTATTGAGTCAGCAGGGCAAGTGGATGGCGAAGCGAGACACAAAGCTGGCGGCGCTGGTCGAGTTACTGACAACGCGGCATCCCCACGAAAAAGTGTTGGTTTTCACTCAATTTGCTGATACCGTTCGCTACCTGACGGATGAACTAAAACGGTTGGATCTGGACAAGGTGGAGGGGGTGACGGGCAACTCTGAAAATCCAGCCGCGATCGCTTGGCAATTTAGCCCTGTTAGCAACCATAAGCCCATCCCCAAAAGCGATGAGTTGCGGGTGCTGATTGCCACGGATGTGCTGAGTGAGGGGTTGAACCTGCAAGATTGCGCCATCATCGTCAACTATGACTTGCCTTGGGCAATTATCCGCCTGATTCAGCGGGCAGGACGGGTTGATCGCATTGGTCAAAAAGCCGAAACAATTCTCTGTTATTCCTTCTTACCCGCCGAAGGTGTGGAGCGGATTATCCGATTGCGGGGTCGGCTCCAGGAGCGGCTTAAGGAAAACGCTGAAGTGGTGGGAACAGACGAAACCTTCTTTGAGGATGAAATGGACGAGCAAACGTTTCTGGATCTCTATCACGAGAAAGCAGGGATTTTTGACGGGGACGAAGACAACGAGGTAGATCTAACCTCGGAAGCGTACCAGATTTGGAAGAATGCGACGGATGCCGACCCCAGCTTGAAAAAGACGATCGAGAGTTTACCGCCCGTAGTCTATTCCACTCGCGCCCATGCGCCAACTCTGACTCAGCCTGAAGGAGTGCTGCTGTACATGAAGACGGCTGAGGGAAATGACTCTCTCGCCCTAATTGATCGCCAAGGTCGGAGCATTACTCAGTCGCAACTGGCAATTTTGCGGTTGGCGCAGTGCAGCCCAGATACGCCCGCGATCGCACGAGACGATCAGCATCACACGCTAGTTGAAGAGGGCGCAAAGCTACTCATTGAGGAAGAAAAAAGTACTGGAGGGCAACTAGGGCGACCGTCTGGGGCACGGTTCCGCACCTATGAGCGGCTGAAGCGCTATGCCCAATCGGTGAAGGGAACGCTATTTGAATCGCCAGAACTGGTAAACGCGATCGACACTATCTACCGCTATCCCCTACGACAATCGGCGATCGATCAACTGAATCGCCAATTAAGAAGCGGCATTAGTGACCAACAATTAGCTGAACTGGTCGTGGCGCTTTACCTCGATGAACGCCTGTGCCTAATTCAGGAGGAGGCTAGCATGAGGGAACCGCAAATCATTTGCTCAATGGGGCTTTTTGAAGAAGTGAAAAGGCAAAGGTAAAAAGGTAAGAGGGAAGAAATCAAAAGGGAAAAGGGAAAAGGGAAAAGTAGATCAAGGAGAATTTAGAAATGGTGCAAGCAATTCCGGCAGCAAAAGTAACACTCGCAACTCTAAAGGAAAAGTTTGGGTTGAGGTTAATTCGAGATGCTCAATTCTTTCCAGAGTGGATGAGCGGCGCTGATCAGATAACGGACACTGAACGGGCAACACTTGATCGAGTTCAAACCAACTTTCTGACCTTGTTGGAACAGCCTCCCATTCTGGAAAACAGCGTCAAGATGGTGGTTTTGTCGCCGTTGCTCGATTTGGCAGGGTTTTACCAGCATCCCTATCGCATCGAAACTGAAACTAGCATTGAGGTTGAAATGGAGGATGAGGGCACTGTATTTCGAGGACGAATTGACGTTTTGGTATTGAATGTTCGCCTATGGATTTTGGTGATTGAAGCCAAGAGCGCCAATTTTGATATTCAGGTTGCTATTCCCCAAGCACTTACCTACATGCTGGGCAATCCAGAGGTTGAGTTACCCAGTTTTGGGTTAGTCACAAACGGACATACTTTCATCTTTCTAAAACTGGTTCGCCAACCTGCTCTTCAGTACGGCAATTCTCGTTTGTTTTCGTTGATCAATCCGGGAAATGAACTGTACGACATATTGGGAATTTTGAAGCAAATCGGCACCGCGATCGCTGAATCAAACTAGGGAGAAATCAATGGTTTCAACGCCCACTTCAACTAAACCCATCTCACTCGCAGACTTTCTGCAACTGCCCGAAACAAAACCTGCCAGTGAATATATCGATGGTCGCATTCACCAAAAACCCATGCCACAAGGAAAACATAGTACACTCCAAGGTCGCTTTACCGGTGAGATCAATCAAATTGGGCTGCCTCAACGAACAGTTTATGCATTTCCAGAGTTACGCTGCACGTTTGGCGGACGCTCCATTATTCCAGATATTTCTGTGTTCACTTGGGATCGCATTCCTCGCAGTGCCAGTGGTGAAGTTGAAAATACCTTTCCTATTTCTCCAGATTGGGCAATTAAAATTCTATCGCCTGATCAGCGACCCACGCGACCCATTAGCAATATCCTCTTTTGCCTGAACAACGGGAGTAGCTTAGGCTGGCTGGTCGATCCGGATGAAAAGACTGTGATTATTTTTCAGCCCGGTCAGCAACCCGTGCATCTAGAAGAACCCGGCGATCGCCTCCTGATGCTTCCCATTCTGGACGATTGGACGTTGACCTTGGAAGAGATGTTTAATTGGCTCAATCTGCCGTGAGAAGGAAAAAGGAAAAAGGAAAAAGTGGGATGGAGAGCGCTGGTAAGCCAAGAGATATACGGGAGCGGACGTTTGAGTTTGCAGTCCGAATTGTGAAGTTGTGTCAGCGATTGAATGAAGAACCGGGTGTCAGTAGAACTTTGGGGAATCAGTTACTACGGTCTGGAACGTCAGTAGGAGCAAATCTAGAGGAAGCCTATGCAGGACAAAGTAAAGCAGATTTCATCAGCAAAAATGCGATCGCCCTCAAAGAAGCGCGTGAAACTGTTTACTGGTTACGACTCCTTGCAGCCACTGATGTTTTCCCTGCATCAGGGCTTAAAGCCCTCCAAACCGAAGCCGAAGAACTAACCCGCATCATCGCCGCCATTATTGTGAAAAGTAAAAAGTAAAAAGGTAAAAGTAAAAAATAATTCCTATAAATAAATTAGAGACTTCAGACCATTTTCTTTTTCCTCCTTTTCACTTTCCCTTTTACCTTTTCTCTTGCTTTTCTTTTCTCTTGTTTTTACTTTTTACTTTTTACTTTTTACCTTTTACTTTTTACCTTTTACTTTTTACCCATGTCGCTTAACTTCCAAAACGCTCGGAATTTGCTCTATGAGTTTCGCTTACATGACTTGTTTATTCAAGAATTGGGCTGGTCGCAGCCGTCTAGTTCTCGACCGGAAGCGTTGGAGGTAGACGGACAAACTTACACGCGCACCCGAATTGCGGAAATGTCGGGGGTGCCAGTGTTTGAGATGACGGCACCGGATGGGGAGATTCCGATCGCCGAGACACGGCTGGCAATCTATCAAGCGATCGCTCAACAATTTGCTGAGAACCTGCTGATTTTTATCAACCAAGATCGGACGAGATCGCTGTGGTATTGGGCGAAGCGGGAAGGAGCCAAAATTTATCCGCGCACTGAAGTTTACTTGAAGAACCAGCCTGCTGACTTGATTTTGAGCAAAATTGGCGGGTTGCGGATTGAGCTTGAGGAACTGGATGCAGACGGGAATCTGTCGGTGGTGGATGTGGCGGCTCGGCTTCAGCGCAGTTTGGATGTGGAGACAGTCACCAAGAATTTTTACAAAGAATTTCAGGCAGAGCATCAGCGCTTTATTCAGCATATCCAAGGCATCGATCAAGAGTCTGACCGCCGCTGGTATACCTCCGTCGTTCTCAACCGCTTGATGTTTGTCTACTTTTTGCAAAAGAAGGGCTTTATCGGCAATGGCGATCTGTTCTATCTAGAGAACAAGCTAGCCGAAAGTCAGCAGCGGGGAGAAGATCTTTTCTACGGCGAGTTTTTGCAGACGCTATTTTTTTCAGGGTTTGCTAAACCACAGCGCTCCGATCGCGTTGCCGCCATGATTGGGCAAGTGCCGTATCTGAACGGTGGCTTGTTTCTAGAACACTCCGTTGAGCAGCGATATCGCAATCAAATCGCTATTTCAGACGATGCCTTTGAGCAAATTTTTGCCTTATTTAAACGCTACTCCTGGCATCTGGACGATCGCCCTGGTGGGAAGCCCAATGAAATTAACCCCGATGTGTTGGGCTACATCTTTGAGAAATATATTAACCAAAAGGCGTTTGGGGCGTACTATACCCGTCCTGAAATTACGGAGTATTTGTGCGATCGCACGATCAACAAGCTCATCCTCGATCGCGTCAATACAACACTCATCCCGCCTAATGCCACCCCTCTCCCGGCGGGAGAGGGGCTGGGGGTGAGGGCATTCGACAGCATTGGCGATTTGCTGGTCAAGCTAGATGTCAACCTCTGCCGCCAGTTAATTCATGGCGAGGATGCCATTCTCCGCACCTTATCGCTGCTCGATCCGGCGTGTGGGTCGGCAGCGTTTTTGATTGCCGCCATGAAAACCCTGATTCCGATCTACAACTCAATCATCGGTACGATCAAGCTTTCCACCGATCCGCAACTCACAAGCTGGCTAAAGCAAGTCGAGCGCGATCATCCCTCCTTGCCCTACTTCATCAAAAAGCGAATCATCACCGACAACCTCTATGGCGTGGACATTATGGAGGAGGCAGTGGAAATTGCTAAGCTGCGCCTATTCCTCACCCTGGTCACCTCAGCCCAAACCGTGGACGACCTGGAACCCCTGCCGAATATCGATTTCAACATCATGGTGGGCAACTCGTTGATTGGGCTGATGCGAGTGGATGAGGAGGGGTTTGATCAGATAAGGCAAAAGGCAAAAGGTAAAAGGCAAAAGGAAGAGGTGTTGCAGGGAAATTTGTTGCAACCGTTGGCGGCGAGTCAGTATCAGGCGATTTTGGCGGAGAAGAATCGCAGTATTGCGTCGTATAAAGAGCATTCGTTTAGGCGGGGCAAGGTGGAGGGAACGGAGCAGGAAGATCGCTTGCAAATGTTGCGAGATCACATTGATAGGGTGAATCGAGAGTCGCAGGAGAAGCTAAATCAGCTTTTGCTGGCAGAGTTTCAAAAGTTGAAGATTCAGTATGAGCAGGCGCAACCCACCGGAAAAGCTAAAAAACGGCTGCTGACCCTGGCAGACATCGAAGCCCTGAAACCGTTTCATTGGGGCTATCACTTTGACAAGGTGTTGGAGCGGGGCGGCTTTGATGCGATCATTACTAATCCACCCTGGGAAGTGTTTAAGCCCGATGGAAAAGAATTTTTTACACAATATAGTGATTTGGTAACTAAGAAAAAGATGGATCTTCAGGTTTTTCAAGATAAGCAGAAACAACTTCTGCAAGACGCTGAGATCGCTAATGTCTGGTTATCTTATCAAAGTCAATTTCCTCATACGAATCTTTACTTTCGCCTATCTCAACAATATAAAAATCAAATATCCATTGTTAATAGTAAAAAAGTTAAAGTAGATTTAAATCTCTATAAATTATTTTTGGAACAGTGCTTTAATCTACTTTGTAAAAGAGGTGAATGTGGAATTGTTATTCCAAGTAGCATTTACACTGATTTGGGAACAAAGCAGTTAAGAGATATGTTATTTGAGCAGACTAAAGTGACCGGTTTATTCTGCTTTGAAAACCGTAAAGAAATTTTTGAGGGAGTTCATCGGAGCTACAAGTTTACAATTCTTACTTTTGAGAAAGAATCAAAAACAAGAAATTTTCCTGTCGCTTTTATGCGCCGGGATGTTTATGAGTTGGAGAATTTTCCTGATGAAGCAAGCCTCTACATTAGCGTTGATTTAGTGCGAAAGTTATCCCCCGACTCCTTATCCATTATGGAGTTCAAAAGCAAATTAGAGCTTCAAATTGCTGAAAAGATAGCCATTTTTCCATTGCTTGGCGAAAGTATCAAGGATAAATGGAGCGTTGTCCTTGGACGTGAGTTTCACATGACTGACAACAGGGAGTTATTTGAAAAAAACTCAGGAGCGAATAAGCTATCTCTTTATGAAGGTAAATGCATACATCAATTCACCCATTGCTTTTCAAAACCAAGGTTCTGGGTAAATGAACAAAGAGGTAGAAAGGCTCTTTTGAAGAAAGATGATGTTGATTCTGGACAAGTATTAAATTATCAGTCCTACCGTTTAGGATTTCGAGATATTACAGCAAGTACTAATCAAAGGACACTAATTTCAAGTGTAGTTCCGAAAAATGTTTTTACAGGGAATACATTAACAGTATCGAAGAATTCTCTTGATGGCAGAGAAGTCTTATTTATTGTTGCTATTTTTAGCAGCTTTGTTTGTGACTTTGTGATTCGTCAGAAAGTCACAAACCATTGCAGCTTTTTCTATGTCTACCAGCTACCTGTTCCACGATTGGTAGAGGGCGATCGCTATTTTAGTGAAATCTGCGATCGCGCTGCCAAACTGATCTGCACCACCCCCGAATTTGATGACCTGTGGGAAGAAGTAAAAAGTAAAAAGGTAAAAGGTAAAAATGAAGAAGGGGAAGAAGTAAAAAGTAAAAAGGTAAAAGGTAAAAATGAAGAGAGCAAAAATGAAGACGAACTTTTGCCTTTTACCTTTTACCCTTTACCTTCCGACGCAGAACGAGGTCAACTCCGCGCTGAACTTGATGGCATGATTGCTCATCTTTATGGCTTAACCGCAGATGAATTTCAACATATCCTCAGCACCTTTCCCATCGTTCCCGCCGAAACCAAACAAGCCGCGCTAGAGGCATACCACCAGTTCACGCCCACCGTTGGCGACCCAGAAATCCTGGATCTGATTGCCAGTGGCGAAAGTGCCCAACTGGAATTCAAATCCACCGCCCGTTGGAACCTGCAAGAGCATAAAAAAGACCGGACGATGGAAGAAGTCGTTCTGAAAACCGTGGCAGCATTCCTCAACGCTGAGGGCGGCACCTTGCTGATCGGCGTAGAAGACAGCGGCACCATTTTAGGACTGCAACTCGACTACCAAACCCTGCAAAAGAAAAACCGCGATGGCTTTGAACTGTGGCTAATGAACGACTTGCTGCTGAAAGAACTCGGCAAGGAGTTAGCGCCCTGCATCACCGTCAACTTTCACAGCGTCGATCAAAAGGAAGTTTGCCGAATTGATCTAGGACGCGCCCCTCAGCCCGTTTATATCAACATTCGCAACAGTAAAACAGGTCAACTAGAAGAAGACTGTTTATTCGTTCGTACAGGCAATCTCACAAGTCGGTTTGTGAGTGCAAAGGAAATCGCCAACTATACCAAAACCCACTGGGGTTAAACGGACTTGCAACACAAGGGAGACTGTAAATATGAATTATCAAGTGTTTAACATTACCGGTGAATATGCGATCGCGGCAGATGGTAGGCAAAAGATCTACGACCAGATTCATGCTGAACTGCTAGCGGGAAACTCTGTAGAGCTAGACTTCGCCAGAGTGAAAGTTTTTGCATCGGCATTCTTTAACTTCGCGATCGGGCAACTCCTCAAAGATATGTCCCTCCATAATTTGAATCGTTTACTGCACCTCGCCAATCTGAGTAGCAATGGTCAAACTGTTTTGGAACGAGTCATCGCCAACGCCAAACGCTACTACTCCGCCACTACCCCTAAGCTGATCAGCGTTTAAGTTGCCTAATTGAGTCATAAGAATGATTAAACCACCCGTGCGTTGCCGCGATCTCCTCTGAATCTAGGTAACATTCTGTTTCATAAAGGCTTTCCGTACCAAGACGAGGAGGAACCCTAGACCTGTAAAGGCGGCGGCTAAAAGGTGACTTTCTTTAGACGCAAAGGAGATCAGCACAAGGTTAGAAACAAGTGCCAAAATTGGAAAGATGAAAGGCACTCGAAATCCATCAGCATCCCCTTCTCGCCGTTTAATAATGAGCAGTGATAGATTCACCAAACAAAACATAGCAAGAATCAACGTTGCGGTGGTGCCTGCTAAAAATTGCAGTGTTCCCGACAGCGCCAAGAAGATGGCGATCGGCAGAATCACAACAATTGTCCGATAAGGCGTTGCTCGTGTTCCATGCAGTTTGCTAAACCAGGCAGGCAGCAACCCATCGCGCGACATTCCAAAGAGCAACCGAGAGGCAGTAATAAAGTTCAGCAGCGCCGTATTGAGAACTGCAAATAGGGCGATGAACGTAAACACCACGCCTGGAAAATTCGGCTGTGCCCGAAGAACTACATCCAGTAGCGGAGCTTTGGAAGCAAACAGTTCCGTAGGGCTTAAAACTTGAGTAGCAAGCCAGGAAACCAAAATATAAATCACTCCCGCAATACCTAGTGATAGCAAAATGGCTCTAGGTACGTTGCGCTCAGGATTTTTGACTTCTTCCGCAACATTTACAATGTCTTCAAAGCCAATAAAAGCATAGAACGCAAGTGCTGCCCCTTGAAAAATGGCAATCCACATTGCCTGTCCACTGACGACAGGAACCGCCATAGCAGCAGGATTAGCTGCGCCACCGTTGATAAAAAGGACTGATACCACAATTACGACAAGCAGCCCTGAAACTTCAAGCGTTGTACAAAAAATGTTGAGATTTGATGATTCCTGCATTCCTCGAAAATTGACGAAGGCAAGACCGCAAAATAGCGCCAGGATCACCAACCAGTCTGGAAAAACGGGAGCAAAAGTGGTCAAATAGCCTGCAAACGCTTTGGAAAGAGTCGCCATCGAAACAATGCAGGTGCAAAACATCAGCCAACCGACAATCACAGAGAGCCAGTCGGTGCGAAATGCTCGATGCACAAAGCAAGCAACGCCTCCACTCAAGGGAAAGCGGCTACCTAATTCGGCATAGCTTAGGGCGGTCAGTGCTGCGACTGACATTGCTACTAGAAAAGAAGCCCAGACAAGACCACCAGAAAGTCCGGCAATTTTGCCCACAACGGCGTAGATGCCAGCGCCAAGAATATCACCAACACCATAAATGACGAGTGTAGTTAAGCCAAACACTCGTTTCAAGGACGTTGTTTCTTCAGTTGTTTCCATATTCTTTTGTTCAATAGGTTAATTCAATGGATCGTTTAGTTAGTACCTGATGTGCAACTAAAGTCAGCCCACCCTACGGGAAGCAAGTTACATCCCCCAGCCGCTTCTCCGAAAGCAGGAGAAGGGAAGCAAGATTTCTCAAAGTCCCTCTTCCGCTCTGGGAAAGGAATTTAGGGTGAGGACTATTGGGATAGTCGCACATCGCGTAACTTAAATGCACATTAGCTCAGCCGATAGAAAAAATTGCTAGGTTTCTGGCAGTTTTGATATTTTAAGAGCTGGAATTTTTGGTAGTGCGAAAGAGGACAAGCGATCGCCCCACCTAAACCGCAATTTAACCATAGGATGGGTGAGGCACAGCACGTAACGCATTAGGTACGTATGGATTTACAGGTTTTAGTTGAAGGTCAGGGATTTCCTATTCTTTGCCTGCATGGGCATCCCGGCATGGGCAGCAGTATGGCAGTTTTTACCGAGCATCTATCTCAACGCTATCAAACGATCGCCCCGGATTTGCGCGGCTACGGCAACAGTCAAACGAATGCTGAGTTTGCCATGACGGATCATTTGATTGATTTAGATGCACTGTTGGAGCGGCTGAACATTGAAAAGTACCTGGTTTTGGGCTGGTCGCTAGGCGGCATTTTGGCATTGGAATTGGCACTGCGATCTCCCGATCGCGTCAGTGGTTTAATTTTGGTTGGCTCGGCGGCACGTCCTTGGGGCGATCATCCTCCGATTACCTGGCAAGATAATTTGTATACCGGAGTTTCAGGTATTGTGAATTGGCTTCAGCCCGGTCGCCAGTGGCATATCGACAGGTTTGGGCAGCGATCGCTGTTTCGTTACTTGGTGCAAACCCATACGCCTGAGACATATGAATATCTAGCTCAAGCTGCTGTTCCTGCCTATCTCCGCACCTCACGACGGGCAACCCGCGCTCTGTTTACGGCGATTCGGCAAGGCTATAACCGTGTGCTTGATTTGCCGCAGATTCAATGCCCCAGTTTGGTTCTAGCCGGAGCCTGCGATCGCCATATCACCGCCGCTGCTAGCCAAGAAACGGCACAACAACTGGCTAACGCGGAGTGGCATTGCTATCCCAACACGGCGCACCTATTTCCTTGGGAGATACCTGCCCAAGTGTTGGCGGATATTGATGATTGGTTGGAGCGGCAACCGCAGTTTTGAGTTTTGTTCGCGTAGCGTCTCCGAAGGAGATATTTTGAGTTTTGAGTGCGGAGTACGATTGAGTGCATCCCAGTTTTGCGAGTTGACCCACCCTACAGGAAGCAAGATTCAAAGTCCCGATCCCGCTCTGGTAGAGGGATTTAGTGTGAGGGTTACAAATGTGGGAGGCACCCTATTCCCTATTCCCCTGCTCTAAAAATCAAAGTAGATATAAGGAAGTGCGCCTTGGGGGGCAAGTAGCCAGACGGCAAAGAGGCAAGCTGGCACAAGCATGAGTTTGACGTTCCAGTTGAGTTGCAGTTTGAGGAAGCGATCGCAGAAGTAGGCGATCGCCATCAGCGCCATAATGGTGGCTAACAGGAGAGAAATTTGGAGTGGCTGTAGCCCGATCGCTTCCACGTATACTTTTTGGGTAAACTGAGCATCAGCAGCATGACCCCATAAGCGCTGGATTACGACCCAGGAATCTTTTAGGTTGGGCAAACGGAAGAAGATCCAGCAAACCGCGACCATGGCTTGAGTGAGCAGCCACGCAAACACGATGCCGTAGGGTTGCTGCCAAAAGTATTTTAGCCAGGTGAGTCGATTAGATAGCGCATCCATAAGCCGATGAACCACCAACCCTAGCCCGTGCAGCAAACCCCAGACAACAAACCCCCAGGCGGCACCATGCCAGATTCCGGCGATCGCCATAACAATCATCAAGTTTAGGCACGTGCGAAACAGCCCTTGCCGAGAACCGCCCAAGGGAAAATAAAGATAGTTTCTCAGCCAGTCGCCCAGGGTCATATGCCAGCGCCGCCAAAAGTCTGCAATGCTGGTTGTGAGGTAGGGAAAGTCGAAGTTTTGCGGCAGGTTGAACCCCAGCAGGATGGCTGAACCCCGCGCCATGTCTACATAGCCGCTAAAGTCGAGATAAAGCTGTAAGCCATAGGCGATCGTTGCCAGCCACAAATCACCGCTGCCTGCCCGCTGCAAATTTTGAAAACTCAGATCGACCAACACGCCAATGTTATCGGCTAGCAATCCTTTTTTGACGGCACCGCAGGCAATCAACCACAGTCCTTCAGCACTGCGATCGAGGGTAGGGCGGGTTTGCTGCATTTGCCCGGTCACGATGTGATAGCGGGTGATGGGACCGGATAGCAGCTTGGCAAAAAACAGCTTGTAGGCAGAAAACTTCAGCCATTGCTGGGAGGCGGGCGCACCACGATAGACATCCACCAGGTAGGCGATACATTCAAAGCAAAAAAAGCTGATGCCGATCGGGGCAGTCAAGTTGCTACTCGTCCACTGCGCGACTTCTGTTGCCGTTGTCCAGCCAAAGATTGCCGCGATCGCATTTAGCGTGAAGGGAATATATTTAAAGCTAAACAACAGCAGCACATTTACCCCAATCCCAAACCACAGCAATTTGAGCCGCTTGCGATTCCAGTCTTGCTGGGTAAATTGCCAGTCGTCGTTGCGCCAATCGGGTGGCGTGGATAGCGATCGCCCTAGGTAGAAGTTGACCCAAGTTGCCGCCAAAAGTAGCGGAATGTAATACACCTGAAATGAGGCATAGAAAATTAGGCTAGCAATGAGCAGTACCCAAAGCCGCAATCGTGGTTGATCGAGCAACCAATAGATCACAACTA
The DNA here is from genome assembly GCF_040830845.1 of Sivoneniella epilithica UHCC 1019. NCBI lineage: Bacteria > Bacillati > Cyanobacteriota > Cyanophyceae > Leptolyngbyales > Leptolyngbyaceae > Sivoneniella > Sivoneniella epilithica. The sequence continues at coordinate 26,654 of NZ_JBFPDP010000003.1, read as the reverse complement.
GGCTGAGCAAAAATAGGGCGTAGGGAAACGAAATAAAAGTCATGGGCGATCGCAACGGTTTTAACGACCCGCCAAACTAAAGCAAATTAAAGGCGCGATCGGGTGCATTATAGTGAACCTCCGACCCTTGAGCGAATTATTTCATAAATCCTGATTTTATTGGGCGTTGCTGAATGCAAGTATGATTTTTGACTGTAGGGGTAGGTCTTGTGCCTGCCCTGACGTAGATGGAGGGCAACCACAAGGGATTGCCCCTACAAATTTCATCCCCAGGTTCCTTATTTCTCAAGGATCTTTGTGTCCTCACCTATTCATCCGTTCCCAAATTTCTAGGTCGGCAGGATAGTCTACATCCGACAGGACAGGCAGCAGCGCCACCGACAAGCTAAGTTCTGCCGCGATCGCCAAGGTTCGTTCCAAAACACTCGCCGTACTCCAGGCAATGCCGCGAAACAGTCGCGGAATCCAGCGCCGTATCCCGATCAGGTAATAGCCGCCATCGCTAGCCGGTCCCAAAACGAGATCATGCTGCTCAAGTTCACAAAAGGCTTGCTCTAATAGGGACGCAGTTAAATCAGGACAATCGGTGCCAATGATCAGCACCCGGTCAACTCCAGCGTTCAATGCAGACTGCAACGATCGCCCCATGCGATCGCCCAAATCACCTTCGCCTTGTACGGTATACATCAAATCCGTACCCAGCCAGCGCTGCATCAAATCGCGATCGCCCCCTGCAAATCGTACTTCTACACATATTGGATGCTGAAATTGAAGCCTTTGCACTTGCACGAAAGTATGGTCTGTCATTTGACGGTGAAGCATCGCGGCTCCCTCGGCTCCCAGCGCAGGGATCAGGCGAGTCTTGGCTTTGCCTGCTTCAGGATAGCGGGTGAAAATAATCAGGCGATCGAGGGGCATGGGAATGACGAATGGGGAATGACGAAGGGATTATAATACCGTTTTGAGTTTTGAGTTTTGAGTTTTGAGTTCTAAGACAAAGAAGCATTGCAGTTTTCAGAAAAGTATCTGTCGCGTTTCAATTTCAAACTGGTATAGCAGTACGAGGAAAGGTCAAGACAACAACTGTCCGTTATTCCTAATTCCTCAAGGATCTTTGTGTCCTAACCTATTCATCCGTTGCCATATAAGCTGCGATCGCTAAACCTCATAAATTGACATCACTATAGGATTTCAGCTAGAAATGCGGGAAGTGTGTTGTATGAGGACTGAGAATGAAAGGACGATCGCGCTACATTTGGAGCCTACTGTTTGCGATCGCGATCGTCCAGCCTGTTGAAGCGCAGCCCAACGAAATCGCTCCCATTCCTGCTAGCACAAAAGCATCTGACTTAGTAATTACGCCACGGGTTGGAGTCGGCTATACCACTCCTGGCGGTGGTTACGATGGCTTTGCCAATATCCAGGGATTCATTCCCCTGAAGCAAACTCCCGGCAAAGACCTAGTGTTTTTGGAAGGGCGATTTTTGCTGGATAATGATGCCAATCCCGGCGGCAGCTTGGTTTTGGGTTATCGTGCCTATCAAGCTGCTGCCAAGCGAATTTATGGCGCATATCTTGCTTACGATAATCGCGACACTGGCTCCAACGTTTTTTCTCAGGTCGGTCTGGGTCTGGAAACCTTGGGCGAAGGGTGGGACGCTCGGATCAATGGCTACATTCCTGCTGGCAACACTCGTCAAACGGTGCGAGAAACCGCGATCGCATCCAACTATTCAGTGAGCAGCACACGCTTTCAAACCAATTTCCTGCTGGCATCGGGCACTCGCCAACAGTTAACCATTCGCGATGTGGAAGCGGCAATGGCAGGATTTGATGCTGAGCTTGGCGGCAGACTGGTCAAGTTTCCCGATGATGGCGGCGATCTGCGGGGCTATGGCGGATTGTATTACCTGAGTGCGGCGGGTAGTCCCAGTGTCGTCGGGGTGCGGGGCAGACTGGAGGCACGGGTCACAGATAACTTGCTGCTGGGCGTTGCGGTTCAGCATGATGGGCTGTTTGGCACCAATGTTTTTGGGACGATCGCCCTAACGCTACCGGGAGTACGTCCTAAAGGTGCGGCTCCAAAAACTCTACTGGCACGCATGGCAGAGTCTCCTACTCGCATTGGCACAATCGCGATCGATCACCAGCGCGAAACCACTAATCTGACGGCGCCCTTCAACGATTTGGCAATTGAAAATCCCGCAACCGGACAGCCCTATGTCTTTCAGCATGTGATTGTGGGGCGGGGCGGTGGCGATGGCACCATTGAAAATCCCTTTGGCGTGATCGATTCGGCTCTGGCAGCAACGCGATCGGATGGCAATTCCATTGTGTATGTGCAGGCAGGCAGCAATCCGGGTATTCCCGCGTTCACAATTCGCGATCGCGTCCAGGTCTTATCCACCTTTCCCACGCAAATTATCCCGGCTGCTTTTCAAGGACAGCAAATTGCTGATGTTCGCCTAGATTTATCGGGAATTGGCGCGATTCGCCCCACTGTCAACGGCACAATTACGATGGGCAGCGATACGGTGCTGTCTGGCTTTGATATCACCAGTGCTACCGGAGCCGGAGTCACATTTAGTAATGTTAACCGGGTAGAAATTCGAGATAACGTGATTCAAAATACTGCTGATGCAGGCATTTTAGGAAATGGAGTCGCGATCGCAAACCTGTTCCGCAATGAAATTATTGCCGCTCGAAATCAGGGCGTTTACATTCAAAATGTCGGTACGGCGATCGTAACCGATAATAGCGTTGCCAGCACGCTTCCAGGCACAACCACGATCGCCAACCCGATTACTGGCGATATTACGATCGGGTCGATTACCATTCCCAATCCCGGTAGCATTATTCCTTTGCCTAGTGGTCAGGGAATTGTGATTGCCACTGCCAACGGCACAACCACTATTTCCCGCAATACAGTTACGGGCACAGCAACTCAGGGCATTGTGCTACTGAATGCCAGAGGCAACGCCACAATTGCGGATAACAGCGTTGCCAATACCGTGGGAGCCAATTTCACGACCAATATTCTGCCTCTGGGCAACATTACCCTCACCACTGGGCAAGGCATTGTGGCGGCAGGTGTGAATGGCAACCTGGATGTCAACCGCAACACGGTAACTAATGTCCGTGGACAGGGCATTGCCGTGGTAGGCGTGCTGAATGGCACTACGACCATTGCAAACAATACCGTGCGGAACGCAGTTGATCAGGGCATCGTCATCGCTGGAACCTCCGGCACGACCAATATTACGACCAACCAAATTAGCGATGTGACACCGCGCCCAGTGGTGCTGACTGTTCCCGTCTTGGGCGCAATCACATTCTCTACTGGACAGGGCTTGGCATTGATCAATTCCATTGGCACAGTCAACGTGACAGGAAACACGATCGAGCGGGTTTTAGGAGTCTTGCCATTACCTACGTTTCCCGGTGGGCAAGGAATTCAAATTGCCAACTTTTCAGGACAGCTTGATCTCAACATCCTCAATAATCAAATTCGCACGAATGATAATGATGGTATTTTGATTGGCTTAGCAGGTAGACCGACTGGTACAACCACGTCTGCCACTGCCAACATCACAATTTCTGGCAACGCGATCGAAAACAATGGAGGTGCTGTACCTGTTCGGGGCGATGGCATTGCGATCGGCTTAGAGCAAGATGCTGTCGTCAACAACTTGCTGATTGAGAACAACACGATTCGCAACAATGGTGATGAAGGGATTGACATCCGGCTCGGTCTACAAGCAATACCCATCTTGAATCCCACCACGGCACGATTAACAAGCACCATTCGCAACAACACGATCGCTAACAATGGACAAAATGGCGTTCAAGTCCAGGCGAGGGGCAGTACAACGGCAAGAGTGGCGATCGACAGTAACATCATCAACACCAATGGAGTGCGGGGTATTGATCTGAGTACCGCTAGCCTGTTCCTTTTAGGAACTCCCGATCTCTCAGCCAACGTGCGGCTAAATACCTTCATCACTGCGCTTCCGGCTCAAGTTATTCAGGCACAAACTACCGCTAGTCTGGGCACCTCTCAAACGCTCTGTGTCAACATAAATGGCAATACCTTTACCAACTTTGGTAACATCATTTTCAACAACGTGGCAAATTTTCCAGCACACACCTTCTCTTCAGTCGGAACTCCCGTTGAAATAGTAACGATCTTGAATAATTTTTTAATAGGAGGGGCAGTAAATTCTCCAGGGATTGTTGCCAATGTAGCCGCGTGTCCTTAAGCCAAATCAACAAGAGAAGGGCGATTTTTCTAATTTTCCTCACCCTAGATCCCTCTCCCAGAGCGGGAGAGGGGCTTTGAAACGTAGACTAAAGATCGTGCAAAGCAGGGTTAGATAAGGGCAAGTAAAAATACTAGCGGCAGTTTGAAATATATTGCGAACCGGAGGTAAACCCAGCAGGGGTGACAACAACCCACCCTTTGCGGACTCTGCCCAACCGTCCCACATACCAAATATCCATCCACACTCGGTTATCAGCCACTTGAGTGATGGCGCTCCCATTGGTTCCAGTGGTTTGCACCCGCGCTCCTGCTGCTGGACCATCTAGCATCCCGTTGGTTGCAACTTGAGCAGGACTGCTAAGGCTGGGAGCTTCGCGGGCAACTAACCCATCCACTGGACCGGGTGGGAATTCTCCAGGTAGGCGCAAGCGACGACACGAGGGGGAGTTAGTAGTCAATTCATTAAAAGGAACGGGAGGTCTAGCAGGCGGTGGAGTGGTTCCAGGGCATTGAGTCTGGAGGGTGCCAGAGTTGACCCAGCCTAAAACAGGCTGTTTAATTTGAGCGGGGTTGCGTCCGGGTCTAAATACACCAGTTAATTTGACAGCCGTGTTGGGGGCAAGGGGCTGACCCACGGGCACTGTTAAAGTTGAGGTGGTGAATACGGGTAGGGGCGTGCTGCCACTGCCGCGACACACATCATAATCGGCAGGAAATTCTACTAGAGGAAGGGATTGGACAATAAGAACTGGAACAGACGGGACTGAATTGGCGTGTGCCGATGGGATCAGCGCTTCTGATGCCGCGATCGCGAGGGTGCATAGGGCGATCGCGTGAACTGCTTGGAACCGTTGAATCAGCATTGTATAAAACTCCTCACACAGATAACCTTATTTCAATTCAATTTTGCCGATTGTAGAGCAAAGTGCAAGAGTTCTCTGTAGTTTGTAATGATGCAGAAAAAAGATGCAGTTTGAGTATAATTTTCTCTACATTTAGTTCTATGCAAAAAGCGGTTTTGTCGTTATGACTAGACCGCTTATGAAAAAACCTTCTAAAGAATGGCGAAGTTGATCAATCTTACTGATTTGGAAAAAATTAAGACTGGGGGTTTTGGTTCCAAATCCGTTCTAATCCTTCAATGGATTGAGCCAGTTCTGCATCTCGTTTGTCGTGGCGTAAAACTGCAAACACTAGCGCGATCGGTAGCCCAAGGTAGATGATTCCAAGCAAAATGGTTGACATTTGCCCCAGTTGTTTATTAATAGCGAGTTCTGACGGTGTTAAATCCGCTTTTGCAGCGGTTTTCTGCTGCACACTGCTCGATGATGTATTCAATGTCTCGTCAACCGTACACATCAATCCCCGCGTGTCTTCGATGCAGGTTAAATGTTGCACTTGCGAGTTCTGTTTTGAGGCGTTAATGGGTTGCGCTGCGGCGGCAGAAGTGATCAGCCCACCCGATAGCAGTAGTCCAAACAAAACAGGGGCGAGGCGTTGAATGTTCATGTCTTTGGCTCTTCGACTAAAAAATCTGTATTGAATAATACCAATTTACACGAAATAATCAGATTTTTCTAGTGTGATCAAAAAAATGATTGCCTTCCTCAAATCCCATGGAATGGGCTTAATTGGGCAGTTTGCAGATTTCGATACCTAAATTTTTTAGCGATTAATGCGAAATTGACATGCATCTTATGCTGACTCAGCACCCCTATGTCTTAAATCGTTACTACCAATACATTTATTCGACTTAATGAAATTTATAACTTAGTGAGAAGTTGATTGAGTGCTATCTATCACAGATCAATTTCAGACTGATAGCGGCGATCGCAGTTTAATACTTCGCTCTGCACTATCTGCTCTGCACTATTAGTCTGCCGCCTTTAAAAAAACCTTGCTGCGATTGCCCTGAAGCAACCTACAGCAAGGCTGGTCTTTTTGTTTTCTAGGGACATTTTAATATGCTTCGAGGATTATTGTCATTTCGCAGTCCATATCCGATCTTGAACTTTGATTGGTTCCCAGTTTTCTTAACGGTTATCGTGTGGTTTCCTTCTGTCATGGTGATTTACGAAAATTCACCTCCCATGGTTGCTCTAGTCAAAGCGATTCGTTTCTGTAACTTGGTGTTAAGAGAAGCTACCAAGATGGTTAAAGAAAATAGTGCCCATGTTTTTAAGTCAGTTCTAGGGGTAGGAACTTCGTACCCCTCCCGTACTGTTGAAGTTTGAATTGAATCGGTGATGAGATACGGGTCTGATTAAGTTTTTCCATATCAAGCAGGCTTGGATAGCAGCGCGATTCTCTTTCAGAGATAGCTGTGAGCCTGTCCTGACATTTCAGCATCTTTCTGAATCTGACTGGCGGTTGCTTATTGAGCGCAATTGCTTTGCCGGGTGCAGGAAACGTTTGTTGTGCAATTTTTATTAGGAGAAATGAAATCCATGGCTGGAATTTGGACATTCACTGGGCGGAATCGCATCTTGCATTTCACTTGGTTTGCTTTTTTTCTGACGTTCGTGATTTGGTTTAACTTTGCCCCGTTTGCTACGGCGGTGAAGACTGAAATGGGTCTATCGGAAGCGCAGATGCGGACTCTGGCAATCTGTAATGTTGCCTTGACGATTCCAGCGCGAATCATTGTGGGCATGGTGTTAGATCGGTTTGGTCCTCGCATTACTTATTCGTGTTTACTGATCTATGCGGCATTGCCCTGCTTTGCGTTTGCTATGGCACAGAATTTTGAGCAGTTGGTGTTCAGTCGTCTGGCATTAAGCATTGTGGGCTGTGGCTTTGTGATTGGGATTCGGATGGTGGCAGAGTGGTTCCCCTCTAGTGAAATTGGTCTGGCAGAGGGGATTTATGGCGGCTGGGGCAACTTTGGTTCTTCGGCAGCGGCATTTACGTTGCCTGCGATCGCCACGGCAACTGCATTCATGGCAGCAGGGCAAATCAACTGGCGATTTGCGATCGCGCTTACAGGCATTGTCGCTGCCTGCTATGGAGTCATCTATTTTCTGAATGTGTCGGATACGCCGCCAGGGAAAGTTTACCAGCGTCCGCCCAGCAGTGCCGGGATGGAAATCACCAGCAAGCGAGATTTCTGGTTCATGTTGTTGATGAATATTCCGCTAGTGGCAGCTTTGGGAGTGATTGCGTGGCGCTTGAATAAAGTGAAATTCATTACCACCAATACCTTTGCGATCATTTGCATTTTGCTTGTAGCGCTGTATTTATTTCAGGCGTATAACGCTTACAAGGCGAACAAGCCACTGATGACTGGTCGGAAAAAGTATGAAGCGAGCGATCGCTATCGCTTTTCTCAAGTGGCAAATCTGAATATTGCCTATGTTGCATGTTTTGGTTCAGAATTGGCAGTCGTCTCCATGCTGCCATCCTTTTTTGAACGGGGCTATGGTCTGCCTGCCGCCCTAGCTGGCGCAGTCGCCAGTACCTATGCCTTTATGAATATTCCTGCTCGTCCCGGTGGTGGCTGGATTTCAGACAAGGTGGGTAGCCGTAAATGGGCACTGGTGGCAACATTGGTAGGCACCGGAATTGGCTATCTAATTTTTTCCAGCTTGGGTAAAGGGGTGCCGTTGCCAGTTGTGATCGCAGCGACGATGCTGGCATCCTTTTTTGTCATGGCGGCAGAAGGGGCAACCTTTGGGATTGTGCCGTTAATTAAGAGCCGGGTGACGGGACAAATTGCCGGGAATGTTGGCGCGTATGGCAATGTGGGTGCGGTCGTTTATTTAACGATCTACAGTCTGCTGCCCCAAGGTGCAGAGAGCGATCGCACGTTCTTCAACATGCTGGGTGTGGTGGCATTGATGGTTGCTTTCTTAAATGCCTTCTTCCTAAAAGAGTCAACGGGTTCTCATGATGAAGAACATGCCGAAGTAGATGCAACTGCAATGATGTCAGCCATGTCAGACGATCGCTATCGCCCCTAGTAGGCAATACTTTTGGATTGATTCGGCAGGCGGAGGATGGTTAATGCCATGGAACACATCGCCTCTCGACTAGAGATGGATGGATTACTGGCTAGTGTCTCATCCCATCCTACAAAAGCCGAGTCTTCCCACAGACCTACCGTAAGTTCCTACCAGTTCTGTGCAACTCGCCGACGCTGCTCTTAGCAACCATCGGCATCCGCTACCTGATCATGAGTACGGTGAATTGTCTTCTTTTTATCCTTATGCCCAATTTCAGGACTGCTTTATGTCTTTGACTTCCCAAGATCCATCCATGATCGATCAGCCCACTGAAGATTTATCTACAGATTTATCTGCGAATGGAGCGATGGCTCCTGTGGTGCTTGACCTTACCTATGCTCAGGTGATCTTCTGGGCAGCCGCGATCGGCATTGCTGGAGGATTGGTTGCCACTGCCTACTATTACTTACTAGAAAGCTCAATGCATCTCGTTTGGCAGCAGGTGCCAGAGATGCTGCAAGCCCAGTTTGCCAGTGAGTTCTTCGCAAAAAACTATGTCTGGATTGTTGCCACAATCGGCGGCTTGCTGGTGGGGTTGTCGCTCTACTTTATGGGCTTGCCTGGAGAGGTTGCCTTTGTAGTTGACAAAGTGCATGACCCTGGACGCATCGATATAAAGCAGACTCCCGCCATGATTGTGGCATCGCTATTTTCGATCGTCGCAGGTGGCAGCGCGGGACCTGAAGCGCCCCTAGTCCAGGTGAATGGCAGTATTGGCGGCTGGATTGGCACCAAAATGAACTTGTCGCTGCCCACCGTTCGCATTCTCACCTTTTGCGGGATGAGTGCCGCGCTGGGAGCCTTTTTTGGGGCACCACTAGGCGGAGCGCTGTTTGCCCTAGAAATTCCCCATCGGCGCGGCTTGGAATATTACGAAGCCATTATTCCGGCAGTGCTATCGGCAATCATGAGCTTTACCGTATTTCGCATAACAACTGGGCTTTCCATTGGCGGCATGTATCACTTTGAGTCGATTCCTACCATGACGCTGATGAATCTGCTGGAAGGAGCAATTTTGGGTGCTGTGGGTGCGGCGGTGGCGCTGCTGTTTGTGTTGATCTTTCGCGTAGTCGGCTATTTGACGGAGCCATTGCATCATCAAACGATTTTGTTGGCGACGTTGGGTGGTTTATCAATCGGGCTGATTGCGCTGGTGTTTCCCCAAACATTGTTTTTTGGCGAAAAGCAAATCGACACGATCATCGAACATGGTGCAACCTACGGGATTGCGTTATTGCTAATGATTGGTCTGGCAAAAATGTTGGCAATTAGCTGCACGCTTCATTCTGGCTTTCGGGGAGGCTTCATTTTTCCACTGTTCTATATTGGCTCGGTAGTGGGTTTGGCGATTTCCCTGGGCTTTCCCCAGATCCATCCAACGATCGCCATGGTGTGTTTAATGGCGGCAGTGAATGTGGCAATTACCAAAACCCCCGTTAGCACCACGGTGATTCTTAGCGTGATTGCCGATACTTCCATGGTGCCCGTAATTGTGATTGCCGGGTTTACCAGTTTCTTGCTCACCACTCAAGTGTCGCTGATTAGCACCCAGAGATCGCGAAGTGTCCCCGGAGGAGATTTTCGCATGGTGGCAGAGGGCGACTATCAGCCCACAATCAACGATCGCCCAGCAAGCAGTTTTGGTGTAGCTGAACAAACATAGTCGCTCATTTACACAATCTGCGTTCCCATCCTGGAGGCTTCCATGACGCACTATTCGAGGCGAGAACTGATTCTGACGGCGATCTCCGCAACGGCTGGAACCCTCTTGACCCATGCTTGTGCGGTGAACCAAAATAGTCAAGCTGTGCGATCGCGGCTCGTGGTGCATCACACTGCTGCTTCTGATGTGCCTGAAACTACCGTGGCATCCCTGGGGTTCATTGCCCTCACCGATGCCGCGCCCTTGATTGTGGCGCAAGCAAAAGGCTATTTTGCCCACTATGGCATGACAGAGGTTCAGCTTGTCCGGCAGCCATCTTGGGGCGCAGTTCATCAAAATCTCAGCTTGGGGACTGACAACGGCGGTTTAGATGGTGCCCATTTACTCACGCCCATGCCCTATCATCTATCAGTTGGCAAAACACCCGATGGCAACTCGGTGGCGATGTATATCTTGGCGCGGCTGAATGTGAATGGGCAAGGGATCTCTTTGGCAAATATCTACCGCGATCTAGGTATTGGGATTGATAGCTCTAATTTGAAAGAGATTGTTGAGCAAGCAAAAGCCGGAGGTCCGGGGATGCGGCTTAAAATTGCCGTCACCTATCCTGGTGGCACCCATGACTTATGGATGCGCTATTGGCTGGCAGCCGGGGGGATTAATCCAGATACCGATGTGTCGATATTTGTGGTGCCGCCGCCGCAAATGGTCGCCAATATGAAAGCCGGAACCATTCACGCTTTTTGCGTGGGTGAACCTTGGAACGCTCAATTGATTCGAGAGAATTTGGGATATTCTGCCCTCGTCACGGGCGAATTGTGGCGCGATCATCCCGAAAAATCCTTTGCGATGCGGGCAGATTGGGTCGATCGCCATCCCAAGGCAACGAAAGCACTGTTGATGGCAATTCAGTCAGCGCAGATCTGGTGCGATCGCCCCGAAAACAGAGATGAGATGTGTCAAATCATTGCCGCCAGCCAATATCTCAATGTGGCAACTGACGCGATCGCCCCTCGCGCCAAAGGCATGATCGACTATGGCAGCGATCGCGTCTCTCCCACCAGTTCCTATGCCATGAAATTCTGGCAAGATAATGCCTCCTATCCCTTCAAAAATCATGACCTTTGGTTTCTGACCGAAAATATGCGCTGGGGCTACCTGCCCCGCGACACCGACGTGCAGGCGATGGTCAATAACGTCAACCGCGAGGATTTGTGGCGAGAAGCCGCGATCTCCCTTTCCCACACCAGCCCAGCCCAACTTATTACCATTCCTAAAACAACCTCTCGCGGCATTGAAACTTTCTTTGATGGCAACCAGTTTAACGGCAAAAATCCAATGGAATATCTAGCATTGCAATCAATTAAAAAACTCGACAAAGCCTAATCGATTCAAAACATCTTCTAGGTCAACGCTCGGTCAACGCTACGCATTAGTTCAGCCAGTCCGAAGGACTTACCAAAATAAAAACTCAACACTCAAAACGAACTGGGTCAATTATGGTCAGCATTAGAACCCATAAACTCAAGCAGCAGATTTATAAAGTCATCGAAGTTACCCATCATCATGACCGACTAGGCAAGCTGTTTGATGCATTCATGATTGTCTTGATTTCTCTAAATGTGTTGGCATTTACTTTTGAAACCGTTGATAGTGTTTCGATTCCTCATAAAAGCTATTTCAATGATTTTGAAACGATTTCAGTAATGATTTTCACCCTTGAATATGGGTTTAGAGTGTGGACTTGCACCCTCAATCCTCGTTATCACCATCCGATTTTAGGGCGCTGCAAGTTTGTCCTCTCACCCCTATCCATTGTTGATTTCATTTCAATTCTGCCTTACTACCTATTTTTGGTTTTTCCCAACTTAGTATTTGTGCGAGAACTGCATTTATTGCGACTAGCCCGCCTATTTAAAATTGGACGCTACTCCGAATCAATGCGAACTCTAGGCACAGTGATTTCATCAAAGCGTGAAGACTTATTTTCAGCATTATTTACTGTCTTTACTTTATTGATGATTTCCTCAAGCTTGATGTATTACGCCGAACACGCCGCCCAACCCGATCGCTATCCCAATATTCCCGCCTCAATGTGGTGGGGCATCATCACCCTTACCAGTGTTGGCTATGGCGATGTGGCACCAATCACGGCGATCGGTAGGCTTTTGGGGGGCATCATTGCAGTGCTGGGCTTAGGGTTGGTGGCATTACCCACGGGCATCATTGCCTCCGGTTTTGCCGAAGAAGTGGAGAAAAAACGGGCACATCTCCGGCGCATTTGCCCCCATTGTGGCGAAGATCTCGATAGGCGCAGACAAAACCGAAACGAGTGAACGATAATCATCCAACAACAAAGTTGATCAGCTTCCCAGGCACCACAATCACCTTTTTGATCTCTTTGCCATCAAGATGACGCTTTGCCAAGTCAGATGAACGGGCATACTGTTCCAACTCTTCCTTCGTTGCTTGGGCGGGAGCCTGAATTGTGCCCTTCGTTTTACCCAAAATCTGGATGACCAGCGTAATTTCATCCACAATTAACGCCGACTCATCTACTACTAGCCAAGGTTGAGTATGAACTGACTCTACATGTCCCAAATGGTGCCAAAGCTCCTCCGCAATATGAGGCGCGAACGGGGCAAGCAACTTGATCAGCGTTTCAATGCCTTCCGCATACACAGGCGACTCTTTGCAAGGCGCATCTGTGAGAGCATTACTCAACTTCATCATTTCCGATATCGCCGTGTTGAACTGATACTCCTCTGCCAAATCCTCGGTAATAGCCTGAATCGCAAAGTGAATCGCACGGCGTAATTCCTTTTCAGGCTTGGAGAGAGGGGAAGGAGTTTTGAGTTTTGGGTTTTGAGTTTTGAGTGCGGAGTTACCTGTTGGTTCTTCTCCTGTTCTCTGTTCCCTATTTCCTGTTCCCTGCTCCATCACCAGCCGCCAAACGCGATTGAGGAAGCGAAATTGTCCTTCTACGTCTGCGTCTTCCCATTCCAAATCTTTTTCGGGTGGGGCTTTGAATAAGATGAACATGCGGGCGGTGTCTGCACCGTATTTGTCCACCACATCACCCGGCGCAACACCGTTGTATTTGGACTTGGACATTTTTTCGTAGACCACTTCCAGCGCGTCACCTGTTTCGGGATCAACGGGATTGGTCAGGTCGGCAATGTGAATCGACAGGACGTATTTACCTGTGCGGGGATTTTTGTAGGTTTTGCCCTGCACCATGCCTTGAGTTAGCAGGCGCTTGAAGGGTTCGTCAAAGTTGAGCAAGCCGCGATCGCGCAATACTTTAGTAAAAAAGCGGGAATACAGCAGGTGCAAAATTGCGTGTTCAATGCCGCCGACATATTGATCGACGGGTAGCCAATCATTGGCGATCGCCGGATCAAATGCTTGCTGGTCGTTCTTCGCATCGGGATAGCGCAAAAAGTACCAGGACGAATCGATGAAAGTATCCATCGTATCGGTTTCGCGTTTGGCAGGCGTGCCACAGGTCGGACAGGGAACATTCACCCAAGATTCTAACTGCGCCAAGGGAGACGCACCTTTTCCTGAAAACGCGATGTCTTCCGGCAATTTTACGGGCAGGTCAGCATCTGGGACAGGCACCGCGCCGCAGTTTGGGCAATGAATAATTGGAATCGGCGCGCCCCAATAGCGCTGACGAGAAATTAACCAGTCTCGCAGCCGATAGTTATTGGTTCCCTTGCCTTTGCCGTTTGCCTCTAGCCACTGCACAGCAGCTTCCACGCTTTGCCCTGCTGCTTTACCTGCGGGGATGCCGTTTAATGCCTCAGAGTTAACCATTACGCCCCCGCCCGTATAAGCAGCCGTCATCGTCGCGCCCTCCAAGGTTTCGCCCTCTGGCTGCACGACTACTTTAATCGGCAGATTGAACTTTTTGGCAAACTCAAAGTCACGGGGATCATGGGCGGGAACTGCCATAATTGCCCCGGTGCCATAATCCACCAGCACGTAATCGGCGATCCAGATGGGCACTTGTTCGCCATTCACGGGATTGATCGCGTAGCTGCCTGTCCACACGCCCGTTTTTTCCTGTCCTTCTGCCATGCGATCCATGTCACTTTTTTTGGCGGCGGCGGCTTGATAGGTGGCGATCGCGCTTGCCTGTTCCGGTGTCGTCAGTTTCTCAACTAAGGGATGCTCTGGCGACAGCACCATAAATGTTGCTCCCCACAGAGTATCAGGGCGCGTAGTGAAGACGACCAACTGATCGCCGCCCTCGGTGGTGAAAGTCACCTGTGCGCCTGTGGATTTGCCAATCCAGTTTGCCTGCATCAACCGCACTTTTTCGGGCCATCCGGTCAGTTGATCTAAATCGGTCAATAGCTGCTCGGCATAATCAGTGATTTTGAAAAACCATTGGCGTAGCAGTTTGCGCTCGACGACTGCCCCCGATCGCCAGGATTTTCCGGCACTATCCACCTGCTCATTTGCCAAAACGGTCTGATCAATCGGGTCCCAATTCACAGTGGCTTCTTTTTGATAGGCTAACCCCGCTTTGAAAAACTCTAGAAAAATCCACTGCGTCCAGCGGTAATAGTCGGGCGAACAGGTGGCAAGCTCCCGATCCCAATCGAAGGAAATCCCTAGCTGATCTAACTGCGATCGCATCTGGGAAATGTTTTGATAGGTCCACTCAGCCGGATGAATATTGCGGGCGATCGCGGCATTTTCCGCCGGCAAGCCAAAGGCATCCCAACCCATGGGATTGAGTACCCGAAACCCCTGCATCCGACGCACTCGCGCAATCACATCAGCGATGGTATACACCCGAACATGTCCCATATGCAGGTTGCCCGACGGATAGGGAAACATCGACAGGGCATAAAACTTGGGCTTGCTTAGGTCGTTTGAAGTGCGATGCAGCCCTTGTTCAGCCCATGCCTTTTGCCACTTTTCCTCAATCTGTGCCGGGGTGTAACGATCCACAAACTCAACTCCTGCCAATAACTTGCCTAACCCATTCTAGTCAGGTTAGGGCAGATTATTGGTTCTTTAATTACTTGGGATTGCCTGGGAATTGCGAGTCCATTACTTTCGTTCAACTGGATCAATTTGATAGAGAAGCTGAATTCTGTTTCCTGTAGCAGTGCTGTCTTCTGGATAAACGCCTGACAAATTTTTATCGCGCTCTGGCGAAACCCTTAGCTGGAGGGTGGGGTTTAACCTCAACCCCACTGGATCTGAGTTTTGTAGGACATTTTGGTTTGGAAAGGAAGTATTGGAGGAAGGAGCAGGCTTTTGTCGAACAGAGCGTTCTTGTAATCCACTTAAAGAGCTTGCAGAACCCGTTGGTACAGCCTGAGCAGAGATTACCAAGCCAAATAAAATTGCAATAGTACTAAGCGGAACAATTGCTGAACGCATGATTGATGCTCCTACTTTTTAACTTGATAGTGACAGTATGACAAATCTTTGAAGACAAAAAGCTCTATCAGAAGAAACAAATTGTTCAGCGAATTGGCAGTGATTGAGCAAATTGTTTGATTTTCATTCCTTTGTCGTAGCTTAAGAACTGGTAAGCTTCCTATTTCTTTTTTACTTTTTTAAAAGATACTGGAAAGAGGTCTAACTAATCTGTATTCACACAGATGTATCCATACAGTGATGAGAGGAGTTTAAGGTAATTATGAAAATTAAGACATTGTTAGGGACTAGCATGATGACGGTGGCAGCGATCGCGATCGCCCATCCCGTTATAGCCCAACCTATTCCTGCCGTAGCCGTCAATGCCTGCACTCAGCGGGTGGCTGAAGAAATGGTCGTGGCAACGAGGGATATTGAAGTGACTGGCGGCGGTCCTGTTGATGCCCTAAAAGGCACACAAACTTTGTTTCTGCGGAATCGGGTTACTGGAAAAACGGCAGAATGCCAAGTGAATACCATTGATGGATTTGTCCTATCTGTCACAGTTTCTCCTCAGCCCAGACCGCCCCAGCCTATTCCACCCATTGCGCCTGTTCCTCCTAGCATTCCCTCTGTTCCGACTGCCTCAATTAATGCGTGCATTCAACGGACGGCTGAAGAGATGGTGGTGGCAGCTAGAAATATTGACGTAACCGGCAGTACTCCAGTGAGTGCTGAGTCAGGAATCGCAACTTTGTTTATGCGCGATCGCACTACTGGGAAAACGGCAGACTGTCGAGTGAATACCCGCACAAACACTGTTTTATCTGTCAATATCACGTCACCCAGACCGCCCCAGCCCACTCCACCGATCGCGCCGCCCAGTGGTGGTCGCCCCGTTCCACCTAATGACCCCACTGCCCGAAGTTGTCAGGCTTTTGTGGCAAATAAAATTCGCCGCAGTTATGCAGAAGTTCAATCGCTCAACTTCCTGCCAGAAACCACCCGGCGATACTTTGTTTCTAATGCAGTCGAAAGCATTCGAGGAGAAGGGAATTTTTCCCAACGAACCTTCATGTCACATCGGTTCAACTACAACTGCAACGTCAATAGTAGAAACGGACAGGTCACTGGCGCAACTTACCGTATCATCCGCTAAGTCGTAAAATGGGCATCAAAAAAATGTCATTGACACAGCGGACATTTAGACAGCGATTCCAGTGATTAACGAAATGGCAGATCATCACCTTCGGGTTTATGATCTGCTTTTTTTTAAGGCGAAGTTTCGGTATCAAGTCAATCAGTGACGTAGGATTGAAGCCTGATAAGGTAATGGGAATCAGCATGATGCTTGGAGAGATGGCATGGACAATCTGAAGGCGATCGTGATTGGAGCAGGCATGGGCGGCTTAGGATCGGCGATCGCCCTAAAGCAAGCAGGCTATGAAGTGGAAATCTATGATCGGGTGAGCGAATTACGCCCCGTTGGAGCCGGAATTTCCCTGTGGTCAAATGGCGTAAAAGTATTGAACCGCTTGGGCTTGGGCAAAGAAATCGCCCAGATAGGCGGACAGATGGATGTGATGCAATATTGTCGTCATACGGGCGAATTGATTAGCAACATTGATCTAGCGCCGTTGGTGGCAGAAGTGGGACAACGTCCTTACCCGGTTGCCCGTGCAGATTTACAGGCAATGTTAATGAGTGTTTATCCAGGTGAGATAAAACTGGGACATACCTTTATTGGGCTGGAGCAGGATGACCATAGCGTGACTGCCCTGTTTGAAAATGGGCATACCGCAACAGGTGATGTGTTGGTTGCTGCTGATGGAGTGCGATCGATCGCCCGAAAATATGTGTTGGGTGAAGCCGTTGATCCCCGCTATGGTGGCTATGTTAACTGGAATGGATTGGTGCCGATGAGTGACGATTTGGCACCCAAAAACATGTGGGCAATTTATGTGGGTGAGTTTAAGCGTGCGTCGCTGATGCCTGTAGCGGGCGATCGCTTCTATTTTTTCTTTGATATGCCCATGTCCAAAGAATCAGCCGCGACAGGGGGCGATATTCGCGATGATTTGAGCCGATTTTTTGCGGGCTGGGCAGACCCAGTGCAAACGCTGATTCAACGGCTCGACCCCAAAAAAACGAACCGGGTGTTGATTCACGATGTGGAACCGCTGAATGGGTTAGTCCGCGATCGCGTGGCGCTGTTGGGGGATGCTGCCCATGCAACTTGTCCCGATTTAGGGCAGGGGGGCTGTCAAGCGTTGGAAGATGGCTTTGTCCTGGCTCACTACTTGATGACCACTAATATCAGCGTTGTAGATGCCCTCAAGCGCTATGAAACAGAACGAAAGGAACGCACAAGCGCAATTGTTACCAAAGCACGCAGTCGGGCAGAACAAATCCATGGGAAAGACCCGATCGCCACTCAGCAATGGTATGACCAACTGCAACACGAAAAACCTTCAGATGTAACCGACGCGATCGCCAAAATTATCCTACGAGGACCGATGAAGTAATTTTGAGTTTTGAATTTTGAGTTAATTCATTAATCCAAAAAAACTCGAAACTATCAACTCACTCTCACAATTTTCTTGCAACTCAAAACTCAAAATTTATCATTCAAAACTATTTCACTCATGGCTGGAAAACTCACGACTCACGTTTTGGATACTGCCCAAGGAAAGCCTGCTGCAAACCTGGCGATCGAGCTTTGGAAAATTGATGTTGAATCGAACGAAAGAATACTATTGAAAGCGATCGCCACTAACAGCGATGGGCGAACTGATGCACCTTTGTTAATCGATAGCGAACTCAAAATAGGAGCCTACGAACTCATTTTTGCAGTTGGAAACTATTTTGAAAATCAACCCGTTGAAACGACTACGCCACCCTTTTTAAATCGCGTCCCGATTCAATTTGGCATTGCCAATGTTGATGCTCATTATCATGTGCCGCTCCTCGTTTCGCCTTGGGCATATAGCACCTATCGAGGGAGTTAATTAATGCCTCAGCCTTACTTTGGAGGATGTCAATGTGGAAGGATTCGATACCAGCTTTTGGCTGAACCACTCACGCTATATGTCTGTCACTGTACCGAATGTCAGAAGCAATCATCCAGCGCGTTTGGCATGTCTATGACCGTACCTCGTAAGGCGCTGAGTATTACTCAAGGACAGCCTCAAGAATGGCGACGAAACGGAGACAGCGATCGCGAGGTGATTTGCTTCTTTTGTGGCAACTGTGGCACCCGATTGTTTCATCAGCCAGAGCGCAATCCTGACATTACAAACTTGAAGCCTGGAACCTTAGATGACACACGCTGGTTGCATCCCGTGGGGCATGTGTGGACTCGCAGCGCTCAGCCCTGGTTCACCATTTCTGAAGAAACCTTACAGGAAGAGAAACAACCCGCAGACTTCAGTGAATTCTTTCAACGGTTCACTCCAAAAACTGAATAACTTGAATAGTTAGCTATGCCGCATAACGCTGGTGAATAGAAAACCTCTGGCGATTTATCAGGCTATTGAATTTGAAAACGGATTTCAGGGATAAAGTAGAAATTGAGGCATTGCTGAATCTATGAAATTTGTAGGGGCAATCCCTTGTGGTTGCCCTCGATCTCCGGCAGGGTAGGCACAAGACCTAACCCTACAGTCAAAAATCATACTTGCATTCAGCAACACCGAAATTAAAAACTCAAAACTTAGAACTCAAAACTCAAAACTTTCTACACCCTTCATCCTCCCGGAATCAAAGAGCCAATCTGCTGATTATCCGAGTTATAAACTGCCATCGGCACCCCAGAATTTGTACATACGGTTTGTAAAGCGGTTCGCAACGATGCCAGATGCTTATCGATTTTGTATAGCGTTTCTGCATCACCTGAAAAACTGCTGAGTCCGCCTAGAGTGCGAACCCGACGTTCATAGCTAGGGCTAAAGCGGACTTCAATCACGGAATTGGTAATCGTGTAATCACAAATTTTGCCCTCTGCCGTACAAATTCTTTCCAAATCCGATCGCACCCGTGCCACACTTTCAGCCTGTTTCAAAGATCCGGTGTAGCTTGTCATCAAGGTTTGCGCTTCGTCCGTCAACACGCTGTCATTCGGAACCTGTTTAGCGGCGGCTAGGGCTGATTGCCATGCGGAGACGGCTTGCGACCATTGATTTTGCTGCTGTAGAGCGTTAGCCCGTTGCGCGGCGGTTTGAGCTTGGGCATAAACCTTGGCGGCTTGCTGCTCTTTGGTCGCGCGATCGCCCACTGCTTGAAGCTTTTGGGTATAGCTTTCCATTAACCGCTGTGCCTCAGCATGGCTGGTGGTGCCATTGGAAATCTGCGTTAAGTTGTTGATCGCCACTTGCCAAGTCGATTGCGCCAACTGCCACTCCACAAGCTGCTGAGCCGTGTTTTGTCGAACTTCCGCCAGTCCTGCGGTTTTTTTCGCAGTGTTCAATCGCTGCTGAGCAGTTTGTTCTGCTTTAATCCGCTGATCCGCAAACAACAGATTTGCCCGATAGGTCATTAGCCGCTCCTGAGCAAATCCAAACAAGGGGCTGTCTTTAGGGACGCTTTGCATCTGGGCGATCGCCTCTTTCCAGAGCGTTTGGGTGGTTTGCCACTCGGCGATCGGTTGCGCCACAGATTCCGCCTTTTGCGTTGCTGTTGCCGCCTTGGTTTCTGCCGCCAATGCCTGATTCAACCGCTGCTTAAAGGCTTGCGCGTCCCCGTAGTAGCTAGACCAGGGTGGAATTGCACCCGCCAATCGCTGCGCCTCTAGCAAATCTGCTGTGGATTGTTGCGATGACCCACCAGATCGCGTCGTTTGTGCCGATCGCTGAACCAATGTTTGTGCCTGTTGCAACGAAGGACAGCCTCCAATCACACAAGGGCGAGTCAGCGCAAATAGGCTCCCTCCAACCAACACCGCCGTTCCAATTCCTCCAACACTCAACCAAAACCAAGGCGGGACTGTGAATTGGCGATCGCTTTTTATGGGTGCCTTTTCATTCGCATCATCTTCAGCAAGAAGACTGCTATCCTCTAAGCCAAAAGCTCCCTCATAGACGGCTAACTTGCCCGATTCATCAAGACTCTCTTCAACCAATTCCGGCTCACCCGCAACGGGTTGAGTTTCATCCACCTCTACAGGAGTTGGTATAAGCTCTGATGGTTGAAATTCTGACGGTTTAAATAGCGCTTCTGGGTCAAACTGAAGTAACGCTGGCACAAGCTCAATCGTATGGTAGGCATAGGGCTTTTGTTGCCCTAGCACCCTCAAAAATAACTTGACCTTGGCACCTTTTGCCTCAACAATGGGCGCAGTCAACTCAGTCGGCAACTCTAAAATAGATTGTTCCAGCGTTTCAAATACCTGCTGCGGATTGGGCGCATTGCCTGGAGGATGCTGCACCAGCACCAGCAAACTATCCTTCAGCGCACATTGCACCTGTAAGGGAATCGCAGGCGATCGCGGCTGTAACTGCTCTTGCAGCATTTGAGCCATTCGCTTCAACCTATCTTGCTGCAACCCAGCGTCCATGAAGCACTCTAAACTAAATCAGTGGTCTCTATCCTAAACGCTAATCCGCCGCAGTCATCGTTAATTAACAGACCTGTCACAGAATCGTTATCTCTATCAAGGCAAAATGGGTAGAACAGGTGTCAGGGAGCAGGGGACGGAAGATTCTGAACCCAAACACTTCCTGAAACTTGCAACCCACTATTTTCATCTCTCACTTAAAACTCAAAACTCAAAACTCAAAACTTCATACTCCGTACCCTGCACTCTTTCACTCCTTACTCTCTATGGAAATTCTCATTGTTGAAGACGAGCCTGAAATTGCCCAATTGATCCAGCTTTATTTAGAAAAAGAGGGGTTTAGCTGTCGCGTTTGTCGAGATGGAATCAACGCGCTGCACGTGTTTCAAGAGCAAAAACCAGACTTAATTATTTTAGACTTGATGATTCCTGGCTTGGATGGGCTAGAAGTGTGCGCCAGAATTCGCCAGAAACCCGGTGTGAAAGATCCTTACATCTTGATGTTGACGGCGCGGGGAGAAGAACTCGATCGCATTATTGGCTTATCCACCGGGGCTGATGATTATATGGTGAAGCCGTTTAGCCCTAAAGAATTGGTGGCAAGAGTGCGGGCATTGCTCAGACGAACTTTGCGTCAAGGGGGTCAAACTGAATCCTATCGAACGTCACATTTTGTGGTGGATGTGGATCAGAGATCGGCGCAGCGCAGCTTAGAAGGTCATTGGGAACCACTGGATTTAACTACATTGGAATTTGATTTGCTGTCTACCTTCATGAGTTATCCGGGGCGAGTGTGGAACCGAACGCAACTGATTGACAAGCTGTGGGGCAGTGACTTTTTTGGCGATGAGCGCGTCGTGGATACGCACATTGCCCGGTTGCGAAAAAAGATTGAACCCGATCCAGCAAGTCCAACCTTTGTTAAAACGGTGATTGGGGTGGGTTATAAATTTGAAGACGGTGCGTCCTAAACCAATGGCTAAACTAGGCTTGCGATCGCGTCTATTCCTGTCCCACCTTGTTGTGATGATTGTGGGTTTAAGCACCTTGGTCGCAGTGGGCAAGCTCTACTCGCCCCGCTTTTTTGTGCTGCAGCTAGAGAATATGCAAATTGGCGGAGTCAATCTGGTACGAATGCGGCAAAAGTTAGTCAATGGCTTTGAAGCTGCCTGGAGCAAAGGGGCGTTTTGGTCGGTACTTGTGGGAGCATCCACAGCCGGGGGCTTGAGCTATCTAGTTGCCAAACGGATCACGCAACCGCTGATTCAAATGGAGCAGGTGACCCAAAAAATCGCCGCTGGCAAGTTGGAAGAACGCCTGCCCGACAGCGAGATTCCTGAGTTGAGCCGTTTAGCATTGAGCTTTAATCAAATGGCGGCAAACCTGGAAGGCGTTGAGCAGCGCCGTCGAGACTTGGTAGGCGACTTGACTCACGAACTCCGCACGCCACTGACCGTGTTAGAAGGCTACTTGGAAGGTCTAGCAGATGGCACGATCGATCCGACGGTGGATATGTATCAGCGTCTTGCTAAGGAAACCGCACGATTGCGCCGATTGGTAAATGCGCTGCAAGAATTATCGCAGGCAGAAGCCGGATATTTACCAATTCAAACCGAAAAGTTAAACCTGCGCCCGTTATTGACAGCAATGGTGGAAAAATTTTCAGATCAACTGCTCGACGAGGGACCCACACTAACGCTGGATTGTCCCGATCCGCTTCTCTTCGTCAAAGCCGACCCAGAACGAGTAGAACAAATTCTGGTAAACCTACTGGGAAACTCACTGCGATACACGACGGTAGGTTTTATTACGGTGCGTGTTTGGACTGATACCAAAAAAGTTTGGGTGGCAGTGGAAGATACTGGGTTGGGTATCGCAGCGGATGATTTGCCCCATGTATTTGAGCGATTTTGGCGCGCTGATCGATCGCGCGATCGCGCCTCTGGTGGCAGTGGTATTGGGCTTGCCATTTCAAAGCGGCTGGTTGAACTGCAAAACGGCACGATTGAAGCAAGTAGTGAACTTGGTAAAGGCAGCATCTTTCGGTTTTCGCTGCCAATCGCGTGAAAGGAATGGCGAGTGGCGAGTGGTGAATGTTAGGAGCCGCTCTTTGAACTCATGGGAAAGTGTTGTTGCAAAAATAGTTCTGCGTCGGCGCGATCGCGTCAATTTCTTTACGCTTTCCTGTCCCATAGCAGTACGAGGAAAAGTAGAACAACCATCCGTTATTTCTTATATCTCAAGGATCTTTGTGTTCTACCCTATTCATCCGTTGCCAGCCGAGCCAGAGTAGTACAATGAACCCATCTTCCATCCCTACGGCAATGGTTCAAACTTCCACTAAACCGATCACCTTAGATGAGTTCCTGAAGCTGCCAGAAACCAAACCTGCTAGTGAGTTCATCGACGGTCACATCATCCAGAAGCCCATGCCTCAAGGCAAACACAGTACAGTACAGCTTGATCTAGGTTCAAGTATTAACTTGGCGATCAAATCCCAGCGTATCGCCCGTGCCTACACTGAATTACGCTGCACATTCGGCGGTAGATCCGTCGTTCCAGATATCACGGTGTTTACCTGGGAGCGCATTCCCCGCGATGAAAACGGCAAAGTGTCCAATTCCTTTTTGATTCCACCCAATTGGACAATTGAAATTCTTTCCCCCGACCAAAGCCAAACCAAAGTCGTTCGCAATATTCTCCACTGTTTATCTTACGGCTCTCAGATGGGCTGGTTGATTGATCCAGAAGAAGAATTGGTATTTGTTTATTTTGCTGATCGCCCTGTTGCCATCCTTGAAGCAGCCAGCCAACGTCTTCCCGTTCCAGCTTTTGCCGAATCCTTTAGTCTCACAGTGGGTCAACTATTCAATTGGCTGGAGGAATAGGGAAAGTTTTGTTGCAAAAACACCTCCGCGTCGGCGCGATCGCGAATTTTGCCGTCTACTGTGGCATTGGTGAGCGCTTCCAAAATTGGCTTAAACTGGTTGCCGGGATGATATCCCAGTGCTTTTAAGGCTTTGCCATTTAAAGGTGGTTTGACCAATGACCAGTGAGTTAGGTAGCGCCAGATCATTTTCCGTAAGGCGCGAGTCCTTTGGAAGTCTGCGCCTACGCTGCGGATTGCCACTAATATCAGCATTGGTAAATCATAGTCTTTTAGCACTTGCACCATTTGACTTGGCAATGAACAGTTAGCTAATGCATTGGAGATGTTGACTTCAGCCGCTGCGAGATTTTGCAGGCGATCGCGGGTTTTCACAGGAAGCTGTAGCTCTGCCGCAACTTTGGCGCGATGCTCAGGCGGCAAGTGAGCCAACAAAATTTCTAACCGAAAAAGCCAGTTAGGTAAAGAGTTAGTATTCGACATTCGACATTCTGCCTTCGACATTCTCATAGCGGTTTCCCCTCGCCGCAACTGTCGCCACAAATTAGCATCGGCTGTCAAGCTGGGATGAATACAGGTGAGCGCTCCTAGATCGGCTAGTTGATGTAAAGCAGTTAACCAATAGGGAGTTTGCAGAATATATTTCAGTTCGGCTTTGAGGCGAGTTTGCAAAGCAGGAGTAGCACTGCGAAAATTGGGGCTGGCAGGATCGCGAATCGTTTGAAAGATGCCACTGGCGATCGCGTAGCGAATGAACTGCTCAGTTTGCGGTTCGATCACAAAACCGAGCCGCACAGCAAACCGGACAGCGCGGTAAATGCGAGTGGGGTCTTCGATAAAGCTGTTGGCATGAAGCACCCGAATTTGCTGAGTTTGCAAATCTAGCCTGCCACCAAAAAAATCTAGTAGCTCCTTGCCTTTGGACTGAGTTAAGCAAATTGCTAGCGCGTTAATCGTAAAATCCCGCCGATACAAATCTTGTTGAATGGAACCCGCTTTGATGATCGGGTTAGCAGCCGGATAACCATAAACTTCCGTCCGAGCAGTCGCAATATCCAAACCTAAAGAATTAAAAATCGGATCATTTTGCCAGAGCAACGCTGCCGTTTGAAACTTTGGGTGAATCTCTAGTCGGGCTTGCGGATAGTGAGCCTGAAGCGATCGCGCCAATTCCACCCCCGCCCCCGCATCAGCAGATTGATCACCGCCATCCACCACCAGATCAATATCTTCAATTAACAACATATCCAAATTATTTTGGGACTTGAGCAGCAAATCGCGCACTGCCCCACCCACCAAAAACAACTGCCATCCCTGCTCCTTTGCCTGGTTTGCCGCAACTGTCAACAGATGCCACAGATCGGTAGCCAACCGCGATCGCAGCAAAGCGAGAACAGATGGCGCATCAACAGGCTGTTGATCTTCTTGATACGAAATGGTCATGTGTCCAGCAACGGTTGCCTGACTAAAGCCATAGTGAACAGCAATATCTAGATCGCGACGAGAGATTGATCCGATGCGATCGCCCACCGCATCCAGAATCACCAGATCAGCCTGTTCAGAATGCCGCAGAAGTTGTTGAGCCTCGGCGATCGTGGTGTCAAACTCAATTGTGCAAACAGGCTTTGAGCCGAGATCAGTGGAAAGGTGGACAAGGGGATCAAAATTAGAATTCATGCAAGCTGAAGCATAAAAAATAGATTGAGAACAGACGGAGTCAACTCAAAACTCAAAACTCAAAACTCAAAACTCAAAACTCAAAACTGCTATCTTCTGAATCCATATACCCAACACCCGACACCTGATATTTTGGGTCACTTTTTTGATAGGTTAGTGAGTAACCTACTTGCCTTAGTTTATTGCCGTATCGGGAGACGCGACTATGACCATCCTTTTTCAGATTGCGCTAGCAGCCTTAGTTTTTCTGTCTTTTGTGATGATTATTGGAACACCAGTTGCCCTAGCAACCCCGCAAAACTGGGATCAATCCAGACGGGTGATCTTTTTGGGTTCTGGTGTTTGGGCACTGCTGGTGATTGTGGTTGGCATTCTGAATTACCTGGTGATTTAAGTAAACCGCGATCGCCCTGCTTGCACGATCGCCCATTCAATCAGCCTACCTTTAATAAATATCCAAATCCCGTGAGCCTTATAATAATGAGGATTACGGGATTTTTTATGCCGGAGCAACAATGGCAGTTTTTGAAGGAACATTTACCCAAACAGATTCTTTTCGGTTTGCGATCGTCATTGGTCGCTTTAACGATCTAGTCACAACCAAACTGCTAGAAGGTTGCCAAGATTGCCTCAAACGGCACGGTGTAAACGTTGATCCCCAGGGTACACAAGTGGATTATGCCTGGGTTCCCGGCAGCTTTGAAGTCCCTATCGTGGCACGCCAACTAGCCCTCAGCGATCGCTACGATGCCATCATTTGCCTGGGAGCGATTATTCGAGGACAAACGCCCCATTTTGACTATGTAGCCGCAGAAGTCTCCAAAGGAATCGCAGCCGTAGGGTTCCAAACGGGTGTTCCAGTCGTATTTGGGATTTTGACCACCGATACTCTCCAGCAAGCGCTAGAACGGGCAGGCATCAAAAGCAATTTAGGCTGGAACTATGCCATGAGCGCCTTGGAAATGGCAAGCTTGATGAAACAAATGAAAAACGTGTCATCGGCAGAAAATGGTAGCCATCTCGCAGCAGGCGCAGCAGCACCCCTACCCGCAACCGCTTTGAAAAGTGCCTCACCTGAGCCTACTGCAACCTGAGTTTGAGATTAGCAAAGAAGGGGCTGTGTAGGCTGAACAAGTTTCAGCCATCATTCAGCTAGTAGTCTGTCAAGAAAGAATTGATGGATAGAGACGCTTGAGTTTGATGCGGGCATCTTGAGTCGTAAATTGCCA